>JALOBM010000116.1 GCA_023228285.1 Candidatus Cloacimonadota bacterium
TTTTACCCTGATATATAACGACTTAAAACGATCGAAAGTGTATTATTCATCAGTCAATTAACCTTTTTGAGATTCACCGGAGTTCGTCAAGATTCGTTCTGATTTCAATATTTTATGCCAACTGTATGCCAGAAATTTTCTTACTAAGAAATTATTTACCAGCTTTTTACCAGCCTGGAAGAAACGGATGCGTTGAGCAGTCCCCGCCAAACGAAGTTGACCAGTCCCCGCCGGGCCTGGAAAACAAAGATTGCGATCAAGTCGGAAGCATAATTTCTGTTATGATTTAGTTGGTCAATTGATTCTGGCGGACATTGATCACCTGGTTCGGCGGAAAATGTTAAAAAGCCCGGCGCGGACTGTTTTTTTGGAAAAAGAAACAATAAGATTAAATTTGGATGAAGAATTAACCAGGTCTTAATTGTGTATTCAGGTAAGGCCATAGAAAAAGAAAGGAGGTAGATATCGCCAGCAAACGATCCGTCCACGTCAGGATGGCTTGATCTGGGAGTCACCGGCCACCACCGGTAAGGAGAACTTGAAAATTTAACCTACTTTCTCTCGGTAAGTATTAAAAAATCGCATAAATTTATCCTGCTATGATTCAGACTATTAAAACAGGACGGAGTCTTACCAGAAATAGGTGTTGTTTAGGAATCAAAAACAATCTTCTACTATTAACAAATTTGGGTGCTGTGATTATGAAAAATATTTTTTTTGCATTTTTCGCCTTTACTTTCTTACTTTTTCTATCAAATTGCCAAAAAGTCGATTTTAAGGAACAAGTTCAAAAACAAATTGAAGTTCTTGTAAGCCCCAACATTTTGAATGTGGAGACTACCCTTGAGACAGTTAATGGAATATTAAAAATTGAATCTGATGCCCAGTTAGTTCAACTCATGGAATTTATTTCAACAAGCAATGATGACATGTTGAACAAATGGGAAGAAGAACTTGGTTTTGAATCCCTTCGCCATATAACCGATGATGCTTACGAAATTGCCTCAAGTGTAAAAAATTTAAAAGAATTTGAAAGCACCATTCAAAATTATAGCGAATATATTACGGTTAAGGAGTTATCAGGAGAAAAGGAATTAGTTTGTACTTGCGAAAGCAGATTCTTTTCATCATTAGCTAATTCTAAAGGACTTTTTGTAACGGGATCAACAGTTAACAGGATTCTGGGCGATTATATACTTTCAACTGATTTCAACAATGTTAATTTGTTAGAGGTTTTCACCTTAAGCAATGTTTCGGTACTAAAGTTAAATAATGTCAGAGTTCAAAATACAAGGCAAGAACCTAGATTAAAAACCAATTGTAGTAATTCCTTTAGTTCTTCTGTTACTGTTGGAGATTACAGAGTCAAAACCGAAGGCTATATTCAAAGTTATGTGCTTTATTATGACCCTTACCCGTATTCAACTTGTATTGATGGTGTGCAAATTACAACGGGATACAAAAAAAATTTCTTAGGTATTTGGGTTAAGCATGATTCTGATTTGGCTCAAGGCGGGCATGGGACCATAATATATAATTTGAACTATGGGGGAGATGTTACCCTACCAGGTACTTTTCCGTATTATTTGGAAAGCGACCATCAGGATATTGAATGCCATCATAGGTGGGCTACTTTAGATAGTAACCTTACAAGCATGACAATGTATCTCTCTCACTTTGATGTATGGGGAAGTAGTTCGAACGTACCCACAAATGTAACAGCTTCTTGTGGCTCATAAATAACATACAATGACTCCCTGCTTTGAGGTTATTGTTTTATCTTCTGGTCTGTTTAAAAAATATGAATCTAAATATTTGTTTGGTATTTGGTCGGTATAGAATTAACCTGTCTAGGCATTGTACGCTCTGAACGCTATCACAACTAAAAAGGAAATTATAATTAATGAGTTCATACCTTCTTAAAAAAAAATATATTTGGTTTTCCATCCTTGTAATTATCGCGCTCCTTAACCTTTGGAGCTGCGAGAAATCCATTGATATCGAGTTACATGAGACAAAACCTAAAATTAAAGCTTTTGGCCTTTTCGAGCTTGGCAATCCGGTGAATTTGAGTCTGGCTTTTACTTCTTCTATGACCGATGAAGTACTTGAGCATCCAATTAACGGAGCCAATATAAGTTTGTTCCAGGCGAATCAGCTGGTTGGCCAATTTACCCCATCCGGAGTGGGGCAGTATTTGTCCGATTTTACTGACTATTCGCCCGGTGATACCCTGAGCTTTAAGACCAAGCTGGACGATCGGCTGGTTTCGTCCACTACTGTAATTCCGTATCCCCTTAATGACGTTTCTATCGCTCTTGACACCGTTCCCAAAACCAGACCGGCCGAACAATTTGTCTTGGAATTCACCATCTCTTTCCAGGATCAGTCGGATGTCACGAACTATTACGTGGTTGAGTTATGGTTGCGGGCAATTGCTGATCAATCCACAAGCAATTTTTTATATAGGGTCCGATCCGATGATCCGGTGATAACCAAACAAGCTTACGCCCAACCGCTCACTTTTTTAACCGGTGCCAATGCGATCACCCTTCCATTTACTGATGAGTCATTCAATGGCCAAAAGCGAACGATCAAATTCAATTATTCACCACCGGGGGAAGAATCAACTTTAGGCGGGGAAGTGACCGTGCAATGGATAATGAAACACGAGATAGTAATCGTGTTCAGGAGTATTAGCAAATCCTATTATGAATACACCACTTCAGCAATACGACATATACTAGCAAGGGAATCGGACGAAATCTTCGGCTCTTCGACTCCGGTTCCAGTAGTTTACAATATTTCAGGGGGCTTAGGTGTTTTTGCCTGTCAGCATTCGATTTCAGATACCTTAACCATCAACAAAATAATTATTAAATAATGCTTAGATTTATTGTGTGGTTAGTAGTCTCACTTGTATTCATTCCGTTGTTGGGTCAGGAAAAATCAATCAGCGGAATCGTCGTAGATTCCTCATCAATGGAAAAGTTGATCGGGGCCAATATCCTGGATGAGATCAGTCAACAGGGTGTGATTACTGATCAGCAGGGCTATTTTCACCTGATGCTCCCGAAAGGCCAAACGAAGGCCTCACTTCACGTTTCCTATATCGGATATGAGAAACAGAATTTAAGTTTCAAGCTACCAAAACTGGAAATTCTTGAAATAAAACTGGCGCCATGGAAAGGACTACAGGAAATTACGATTATGGCACCAAAAAAAGAATCATTACCTGACATGATCCAGCTGAATCATATTACGCTGAATGCTTTGCCGCAGCTTCTTGGAGAAAACGATTTCCTTCGTGCCTTGCAGTATTATCCAGGAGTATTGCCTTCCGACGAGAGCAAGAACAGTCTATATGTCAGGGGAGGGTCACCGGATCAGAATTTGATCCTGGTGGACGGAATTCCTGCATTCTATGTCTATCATCTCGGAAATTTAAGCTCCGCATTCAATCCGGATATTATCAGCGACATCAGCTTCTCTAAAGGTGGATTTGATGCCCGGTATGGAGGCAGATTATCTTCCATTATTGACGTCACCATGAAAGAAGGAAACAAAGACCATTTCTCGGGTGATGTTCAAATCGGGATGCTAACCTCACGTGCTAACCTTCAGGGACCCATCAACAAAAACAAGACTTCTTTTATCCTCTCAGCCCGTGCCTTTTACTCACCTGTTCTCCAACTGTTCAAGTCAGATTTTACCTATGGATTCCAAGATTATTTCGTGAAAGTGAATCATGAATTTGCCAAAAAGAGCAGTTTGTCGGGCATTGTTTTTCATACCAATGATCTCCTGAAGGCAGGACTGCTAATTGTTGATGAAGGGGAGAAAAAGTCAAATTACATCAAGATCGGCTGGTCAAACACCATGTATTCGCTCATTTGGAATTACCGGATTAGTTCCGGGATGAACATGCGAGCCCAGGTTTATCATTCCGGTTACTATTATGATCTGGGGTTGAATGTTGACCAAAAAGAGGCGAAATATTCAATGAACAGCACCAACCGTGCCATGATCAATGGTTTTGATCTGAATTATTCGGTTTACCGGAAGATCAAAACCTCTTTCGGCTTACAGCTGAAGCAGTATGACTTCAGTACCGGCGAAGGAGCTTTTAAGGATTTTGGCATCGGTGTAGCCGGCATTGATACCGTATTTGCAGGATTCATTGAAAAACCGCTAGAAGGAAGCCTGTATGTCAGCCAGGGAACCCATTTTACGAACCGGTTAAGGGGTACATGGGGAACCAGGGCTACCCTTTTCTACAATGGGGTGAAATCTGTCAGTATAGAACCCCGGCTTAACCTCGAATATGAGCTTAAAAAAAGGATCAGTCTGGTGCTGTCTTATGCTCGGATGACTCAACCGCTGCATTTAATCAGCCTTAATTATTCCGATATGCCGACTGATTTCTGGATGGCAAGTAACACCAGGTATGCACCGGAAATCTCCGATCAGGTTTCGACCGGGGCCAATATTGATATTAACGGAATCGACCGTATCGATATAATCGGTTATTACAAATGCTTTCGGAACCTCTTGTACACCAACCAGACGATCCCAATCCTTTTAGGTAATTTTAGTGAACGTGAAGGGCAGTTTTTCCAGGGTATCGGTCGATCTATTGGGCTTGAAATTCTCTGGCGGCATGACGGAGGCAGTTTAAACGGTTGGATATCTTCAACCATATCCAAAACAACCCGTAACTTTAGTGAAATTAATGAAGGTCAGCCCTTTCGGTTCGGAAATGACCGGCCTCTGTTTATTGCGACCTGTTGGATTTACAATCTTACTGAACGGATTAACTTTTCTGCCCAATGGTTTTTCGGATCGGGCAAGCCCATAACACTTCCTGGTCAGAAATATTCCCTGGATGGAACACAATATGTCCTCTTTGATTATTCCGAATTGAATACCTATCGGATGAAACCCATCCATCGGCTGGACGTCGGAGCCAACTTTTCTACCGAACACAAGTGGGGCACTTCAACCTGGAACCTCAGTATAATAAACGTGTATAACCGACAGAATCCATTCTTTTATACTATTGAGGTTGTTAAGGAGCCAAATGCAAACCGATATGAACTTAGAGCGAATCAGACAAGCTTTTTCCCCTTCCTGCCGTCAATAAGCTATCGGATTATGCTTAATTAGTTGATCCTTATAACGTTGATCGCAACTCAGAAAATGAGAATTCTCCCCGTCTCCAGGATCATATTTTAGTTGATCCTTATCAATACCCATTTTT
>JALOBM010000117.1 GCA_023228285.1 Candidatus Cloacimonadota bacterium
AACAACCTGTTTTAATATATTGTTCTGAGTACCATACATACGATAATTTAGCGTATTGAACTTATTTTCTTCATCTAGAAATGATGTGAAACCAGATTTTACAGCTTGAATGCCGATTAACATAGATGCAAAATTCATAGCAGTGTCTACTGCTGCGCCCTTGACTTTCGTCCAAGCGGCAGCGACATTTTCGCTAATTTTAAAATGTTCTGCACCTTTCTTAACTAATGATGCTGCACTATCGCCAGCAGAAGCCCAAGCTGATGCTACTTGCTCTCCTGCCTTAGATTGCTGCTTACTATGCTTCGCTAATGATGACATACTATCACCAGCAGAAGCCCAGGTAGATGCTACTTGCTCACTTATTTTAGATTGCTGCTCTGTTTGATCTAAGAATACACCATTATCAACACTCTGTGTCTTTATTTCCTTATTAAGAAGCTTATATTGCTTTACTTGCTTCTCTAGCTCTAGAGTAATCTTATGGTAATCTTTTGATGCTAGTGTTATGCTCTTGCCAGTTTTGACAAAATCAGTATTAAACTTTGTAGTTGTTTTTGAAATCTGATCATTGGATACAACTATCGCTTCAAATTGTTTTTGTATGGTCCCTAGCGTAGTTGCTACTTTTTCAGACAATACTTTACTGACATCTAATATGCCTTTTTGGATATTGGTGATAGAATCAAGCACATCACCAAGACTAGCGATAGCTGGTCCGGTTCGAAGCTGGAAAGCAAGATTCAAAGCATAACTATTAATATCATCTGCCATCTATTTGCTCCCTAGGCTCCTTTACCTACATTTTTTGCTGTTGCATCCCTGTCCAATCTATAACAATATAGATCTGTCACCCAGCTACCCGGTTTATAGATGTGATGAAACCCATAAACGATCCAATTTCCAGCAACAAAATATGGCGGTGCACCTTTGGCTGATGTCGATAAAGTGATATATATCGTATCAGCACCAAGACCCTCAGATCCAGACCATATGTAATGGCCAAAAACACGAAATCTCATTCGCAATAAAGTAGAGCTAGATGAAAGATATGTTCCGCGTGCCTGACCGTCTATATATTCTTTATATTTTAAACCCATATCACCAGCAGAAAATTCTGGTATTGATTGTACATAGCTCCATCCAACACATGCGTCATCTGTTGGATCTGCATTAAAATCTGGCTTTGTATACGATTTCGATAAACCATTAGCACTATCTACTTTAGGCTTCAATTTATTGCCTGTTTGCCTATCACCAACAAATATAACGTCTTTCTTTTTCTTATATGCCGACTGATCGAAATACGCACCAGATATTGATGACATCCCGCTAGTCACCAGTTGATGCTGCAACATTTGTAGCGCGTTGTCGCCGATAAACTCCCAATCAATTATATCGCCAGCTCTACTGTCTGAACTACCACCAAGTCCTCTCCATTCATATGTTGCTCTTTGTTTTGATTCTACTTTAGATTGTTCTTTGATTATCAGTTTCTCGCCATCGGGATAAAGCATCCATCTAGTCTTATCATCCGATACACTAGTAGACCACTCTAAGATAGATGAGATGAATGTTTTCGGATCCATTCGCATCTGCCACCATCTATTCGATTGGCTATCTTTTGTATTTCCATCGAATTCGACTGTACATCTACTTTTACCATATTTCTCTACGACTTGTTTTATAACTGACGACACATTACCTTTATAGCTGCCGCCACCAGCATCACCACCGGTGAGGACATATGATGGGTAGTCAACCGCTAAAAATTCTATATCAGAAGAATTCGACCTTCCGCACGGTGCCATTGTCACTAGTGCATGCTGCTGGGTTTCCGTCTTAATGGTAGAACTTGCATTCCATTTTATTAGGCTTTGTATCTCGACTGGTGCCATTACTTCTGAACGACTATAATCAAAATATTCATTACCAATGAGATATTTGTATATCGTAAAATGTGGATCGTGAAATTTGGCACATACTTGTTCACCGCCATTAAGCATGGCCATGAATTCATATTTTATACAGCTAGCGCCAATATCAACACCAACTGACGATGGACTAGAAGGAGAACGCACCTTGACGATAACAATCGGCGACAAACCCGTTTGCGGGATACTACTGTCAACGATGCGTTTATTTGATGTGGCCACATGAACTCCTCTTAGGTATGTTTGAGAGGTTAATTTATATACTAATCGCACCACTATGCAGTAAATATAATATATGAAATTATTATTCATCAATTACGACAGATCCAAAAAACCGGCACTATTCCTGCTCCTTGATGACGATGGCAAACGATTGGCATTGTTAAAGCATGCCGCAATGGATAAGTCTGAGATTCCGATAATAAGAGCTGCATTTCCGCTTCTATCTAGGATGTCAACTCCTGAAAAAATGATGTGGTTTAAAAAATTACGTTCTTGGAAGATGGCGTATCGACAATTCACAAAGGCTAAAGTTACTATTCTTTCGGAGTATACTCCGAAATAATTAAATCGACATTATTGTTGTGCTATGATTGGTACACGAGATCAATCATGGAATACGAAGAACTCAGAAAGAAATATAAAGAGAACGCGGTTTTAGCACTAAGACGGCGTAGGCTCGAAAGTCGAGTAGAGAATGGCGGATTATCCCTAGATAGGTTGTTGGCCTGCCAACAGGAAATTATTCGTCTCGACAAAGAAGTAAAGAGCAACAACGCTTTCTTCATTAATCTTGGTAATATTGGCGATCCGGCTTGGCTCAAAATAGAGCGAGAGCTAGACATGACCATGGAAGAATTCGCAAACCCGCACGAGCACAAATCTGTTTTTCAAATAGTACGAAAAGTTTTGGGGACAGTATCGATGCTTATCATTGGAACTTGGATAATTGATAGCCTACGCAAAAAATAAGGTAATCAAATGCTGCTTACAAGCGAAGAAATTAGTGTGATTTTGTTGGCTTTGCAAGATAAATATGGTTTTGGCTACAACAGCGACACCAAAGAAGGTGACGTAAAAATCGGCCAACTTAAAGCCAAGCTATCTATTATGGGTGAGATGGCTAGCAAGACTAAGACGTAAGAAGTTTTGGCTTCGGTGCCATCTTAAACTGCTTAAGCCTATTTTCTAGATATAACCTTTGTTGTATGCTGAATGGTTTAATACTAGCTTCAAAGGTTTTTCTTATCTCAGTCGAATCGGCTACTTTGACTAAATCGTTCCAGTCATTACTCATTTTACCGTCTGGTAATTTTACTATTGGTGGTAGTGCGTAATAAATCTTGTAGTTCAGCTGTTGTAATATAGAAGCATTATGTAAAATGCTCTCGATGCCAGCTTTATCATTATCTGGTGATAGAATTATTCCATCTTTAGGGCCAAGCAATTTTAACTTCTTGACTTGCACATTCGTCATAGATGCCCCGCCAGTTGCTAGACATTGATCCTCTAGCGTTAAACATACAAATATCGATTCTGTTATAACTACATAGCTGGCTGGCTCAACTTGATCGAAGCCATAGAAAAATTGCCCCTTGGTGACTCCGACATTTTCTGGTGGAAATCTGAATACTTTATTTATGCGAGATCTACTTTGCCAATAGACTAGATCATCATATTCATAGTATGGCCAAACAACGTTTAGGCCATTATACATAATCTTATATTTTTTGATTTTTCTATCATCGACACCCCTGCTACCAAGCCACGCAAGCAATCCAATTACTAGTTTAGACTTCGACTCATCAAACTTGGCAGTACCTTCTGGGAGTGCGAGTGATGTAGTCTCTTTCGATTCTGGGACTAGACGTGCTCTTTGGCCTTTAAATAACGCACGAACACCAGAAGACGCTCCAAGAACCTCTTGAACAGCCTCTGGAAACGAACAACTTCCACGTTTCTGTGTAAGATATGATTGAACAAATCTCAGAAATGTTCTATATTGCAGCTTGCCAGTGTTGGGATTATATCCTACCCACGAAGCGTCACCACGCCAATCGTGTGCATATCCTTTAACACAAGAAATATTAAAATGATAGCCAGTGTCACCATCAAATGGATTACATACCCTAAGCTCGTCACCATTCTTGCGTGGTTTGCAATCTGGAAAATTCTTATAAACCCAAGCTGATATTTTGTCAGGCGGTATCGATATGTTCATATGCGATGAAATACTACCAAGCACAAACAAGTTTAAGTTCAGCTATGCTCGTTACACCACCACCACCAACAACTGATGAAATGTTTAATCTATAATAGCGGTAAGCTGTTGTGTTGTAAGTATTGAAATAAGAACTCCAAGCGTATGCACCAGGAGCATCAATACTTGTTCTTGAATCTAATAACGTAAAACTTGAATTATCGTTCGATCCATATAATTGAAAATCTCTTGGAAAACCAGAACTACTACCAGCTTCTTGGATTTGATATCTAGCAACCACTACACTACTGCTGAAATCATATTGTATCCAATGCGAGCTACCAGATCCACTAATCCATGCCGCAGTTGTTCGGTCGAACGCCCTCCACGCAGGACCAATAGTTGTCGTGATCTGACAACCAATGCCATTGATCATTCTATTACCCATATCTGCAGCATTAGCACAAAGAAATTCTGATCCTGTCCAATAGCTCAAGTAATTATCTTCTGGAGAAGTCCATGATTCTACATCGACAGATCCTGTTATTACCGTTGCACCAACACCAAGTGCTATCTGTGCAACTATATTCTCTGTAAGCGTATTTGCGAGCATATCACCATCTGGATCAAGAACAATATTTCCAGCACCAGAATATCCTGAGTTCCTACATAAGGTCGTAATATCACCGGCGTAATGGAAATATCTTGTTGTCGTTGATGTCGCTTCGCTATCAGCCGTTACCACGTATGGTGCTGGTGTAGTATTGGAGGTCATTATTGCTGTGCATGTATCAGTTGGTTGTACTGACAATGACGGCGACAATGACAAGCTTGGTGAATGTGATAATGACGGCGACGGTGACGGCGATAATGATGGTGTTGGAGATGGCGAAGGTGACAACAAAGATTGTGATTGCGAAGGAGACGGTGATGGAGACGGCGATTGTGATGAACTTGGTGAGTGTGATAGCGATAACGATGGTGATAATGATGATGATGGCGATGGCGAAAGTGACATCGATGGCAATGGTGTTGGTGTTGGCATCGGTGTGCGAGATGGATAGATCTTGCAGTCTTCTATAAACTCGCCAAAATAAGTCAATCGTCTCG
>JALOBM010000004.1 GCA_023228285.1 Candidatus Cloacimonadota bacterium
CCATATCTGCTCTAAAAGGGTATCGCAAAGCTGGATAATGACATACGAACTATTTCTCGCTAGCGACACTCCATTTTCCAAGCACTTAGGTGTAGGAAAGATTAGTCAGTTAGTATATCTCTGCTCAATGGCTTTGGATAGTGTATCGGCACAGCTTCTATGGATCCGTATAGTTATTGTACACCAAAACCCATATCCCAATCTGCGAGAGGATAGTAAACGACAGAATTAGTCTAATGCACGAAATTGAGGCAGAATCCTCTTGACAAATCTTCGGTAATGGATATAGTCGATAGCGTCAGGTGAGATACGCATATTTTTACGCTATGACAAGGGAGAAGACTTTGCTATTACAGAAGTATTTTGAGACGCGCATGCAGATGATCGACGAGGGAATTCAAACAGCTCTGACTTTCGACAAACGCTACGCGGGGCAATTGAAGGAAGCGATGGTGAAGGCCGTAGTACCAGGCGGAAAGAGATGGCGCCCTCTGTTGATGATCGCAATCTACGAGATGCTAACTGGGCTCAAAAAGAACAACAAACAGTTGCCCGATGTAGTGAAAGCAGCTTGCGCTGTGGAGTTGATCCATAATGCTGCCTTGGTACATGATGATCTTCCCAGTGTGATGAACAAGAAAGAGCGTCGTGGCTTACCTGCTATTCATCAGGAGTATGGGAATGCTGTGGCGATCCTGGTAGCAGACGCCTTATATACTTTGGCGTTTGAATTGATGGGTGAGATCAAGGATGCCAAAAAGGCCAATCTGGCAATCAGAAATCTGGCCATCAACACCAAAAGTTATGGCCTCATCGGAGGTCAGGCGATCGATCTTGCCAGCAAGCGCAAGGTGATGAAAATCAATACATTGCGTTACATCGATATGAAGAAGGTGGGATCTCTCTTACAAGCTGGAGCGGAGATTGCCTGCATCTTGGCAGGAAGCGATGAGAACACCAAGAATATCATGAGCGGGTATGCCATCAATCTGGGCATTGCTTATCAGATGATTGATGACATCGAAAAAGACTATGCCCGTGGCAGTGATGGATTAGACTTTAACGATGATTTTGTGCCGGTATCAAAAGCCAGTTATACCGGATTATTAGGCTTTGACAAAGCTCGCAAGCAAGTAGAAAACTTGCTGGAAGATTGTTCCCGCAGCATTAAACCCTTGCCAAATAATGCCGTGCTGATGGAATTTATCCAGATGATCAGTGAGAAACTGCCCTGATACGGCCATGATTGATATTCATAGCCATATATTACCGAATATCGATGACGGCTCCAATGATCCAATCAGAAGTCTGGAGCATCTGAAAGGAATGGAAGAGGGCGGCATAACGAGGGTTTACCTTACTTCTCATTACTTTCGGGGTCATTATCAATACGAACGGGATGAATATGATGCAAAGCTGAACGCTTTGCGGGATTCTGCCCGCGAAGATGGATTAAGTCTGGATTTACAGAGCGGTTTTGAGGTGTTTATCCAACCGGGAATAGTACAGGACATCCAGAACAAATGTCTGTGCCTGGGGGAGAGTAGCTTTGTTCTCATCGAAAGTGAACTCAATGGGCTCCCAAGCGATTTTTACAGTAATGTGTATCCCCTGCTGAGAGCAGGGTACAAACCCATATTGGCCCATGCCGAGCGTTACGTAAGCATCATGAAGAAACCTACCAAAGCGCAGGATCTGATCGATAGAAATATCTACATCCAAACCAATGCCGGCTCCATATTGGGGCATTATGGGGAGAAGGTGAGGCAGACTGCATGGGTTCTGCTGGAAAATGGCTGGAGCCACTTTCTGGCATCAGACGACCATGTGAAAGGGGATTATGGCACGCTGATGGAAGCCTATCAAATGGTAGCCAGCCGCATCGACGAACACACGGCAGATCTGCTCTGCAAGGAATTCCCAGCCGCTATTGCGAATGGCGACAAGATACCCTACTCCTATGTTTATGTACAACGGCCAAAGGTCAAACGTCACAGGAGTTTAATGGAGAGGATGTTTGGCTAAAGTACTCATCACAGGAACTACAGGCTTCATCGGGAAAGCGGTGCTGGCGGGTATCTTACCGCTGGAGCACGAGATTACCGCTATAGTAAGGCCAAATACACAGGCAAGGCGCTTACAAGGGATTCGGGATAAAGTAAGCGTGAAAGAGCTGGATTTGGCGAATACGGCGGCTTTGCGAGACTACCTGGCGGAATCAGATTTTGAGACCATCATCCATATCGGAGCCCTCAGAGGAGGACGTAAGGCCAGTAAAGACGAATACTATCGCAGCAACGTAAGCAGCACAGAACAGATGGCGGACTATTGCCTGAAACACAATGCCAAACTGATCTTTTGCAGTTCTGTAGGTGTGTTTGGCGCCATTCCCAATGAATTGCCCGCAAACGCTCAGACCTCCCGCAATCCGGACAACTATTATCATTATACCAAGATTGAGGCGGAAAAGATCATCGGGAGAGATGTCCTTCACGGTCTTCATGCTGCCATAATACGCCCCAGTATCACTTATGGCAGCGGGGATCATGGCTTTCCCTATCAACTGGTGAAGATGGTGGATAAATACTATTTCCCACTCATAAACAAACGCATCTGGTTGCATCTGTGCCATATCGATGCCCTGGTGGAAGCCTTCAAATGGTGTCTGCAAAACGACTTCAAATCCGGTTTGGCATGGAATGTGGCTGATCGCGACCCCGTGCAGTTGCATGCTCTGGTGAATTTTATTTCCAGGCAGTTGCACGGTAAAAACTATCCCGGTATCCTTTGTGTAGACCGCTTTTTCTTTGCTTTGGGAGAGAAAGTATCCCGCAGTCTAAAGAATGAGCTCTTTATTAGCCGCTTCGAGTTAATCTCCAAAAGCTGGTTCTACGACGTTCAAGAATACTACAACGCGATGGAGGCGATGGGGATCAAACCTCATTATAGTATTCCTGATATTCAGATCACCATCGACGACTACCGGAGACACTAATGGCAATTCCCATTATCAATGGCTGGAGAAGCTACTATCCGGTTGCCAACGAAGGGCTTGGATCATCTTATGAGAGAATGGTTCTGAATAAACTGCTCCTAGAGCTATATAAAACAAATAAATATCATAATGCACTGGAGAGTCCCTGCTTCGGATTCACCGGAATCAGCGGAATCAATCTGGTAGCTCTGGCGCAGGCTGGTTGCACAGTATATCTGGAGGATCACGAACCCGAGAGGATAGAATTGATCAAAGCAAGCTGGCAAAAGCTCAATTTGGAGCTTCAGATCAGATGCAATCCGGGTTATCGCAAGTTGGACTATCCGGATCAAGCGCTGGATTTTGCGTTCAATTTTTCCGCGATGTGGTTTGTGGAAGATCTGGCAGACTTCATCAGTGAGCTGTGCCGCGTGGTGCGGGAGCATATCCTGATCTGTGTGCCCAATCGCAGCGGATTAGGCTACAAAGGGCAATTGAAGGGCTATAGTGCAAGCAAGTACCCTCAGCTAAGACTCGCTCACATCGATCCCCAAAGTATCATCTGGTATATGCAGAAGTATGGCTGGCGCTTACTGAAACAAGATTACATCGATTGCCCGCCCTGGCCGGATATCGGCATGCCAAAAGAAGAATACCTGCGCTCGTTTTGTGGCAAAAAGGTTCTGGTTGAGTCAAAGCCGATAGATCCGGATAAAGCACTATCGATCATGCCATATTATCTGGGACAGGATCCGTATTTTGCTACACGGATGATGCGGTTTCACACTTTTGAACAGTTTGCCCCAAACTGTTTTAAGCATTTTTGGGCGCATCACCGTTATATGTTGTTTGCAAAGTGAACTTACGCAACAAAGTCTTTCTGATGATAGGCTCTATTGTAGGGCTGGGATTGATAATCCTGTGGTTCAGCTATATTCCTATTGGAGAATTGGGAGGCTATTTCAGCCGCATCCGTCCTTCCTATGTGATCTTGGCATCAATATGCTATTTGGGGGCATATTTTGTGCGTTCCTATCGTTGGAATATCATTCTACGGCACAGCAAACGAATTCCGGTTAGAGACACCTGGCTGTATGCAATGGGCGGGAATCTGATAAATTACATTATCCCCATCCGGGCAGGGGAGTTGGTCAAGACCTGGTTCATCAAGAAAAACCACAATCTGGGGATGGCACAGAGCCTGCCCTCGGTATTTATCGACAAGACCTTCGATACTCTTGCCATTTTTAGCGTGATCTTGCTGATTCCCTTTTTAACCATAGAGTTAAATCCCGCACTAAACATACTGCTTGCACTGTTGTTTTTGGTTTTCATTGTCTCCGTTGGACTGCTTTTGCTGGCAGCATGGCGCAAGGACTTGGTGTTGAAAGTATTGGGAATCTTTGTGAAGTTAAGTCCACGCAGGTTGAAGGTGCGAGTGGAGTCGTTGTTGCGTCAGTTTGTGGATGGGCTTAATCTCTTTGAGCAAGCTCCGGTGAAGCTGGTTTGGGCGGTGATACTCACCGGGATTGGGATCTTTTTGGATGGATTGTATTTCTATCTGATCTTTGCCGCTTTTAGCATTGATTTCAGCTTCTTGACAGTGCTTTTCGGATATACCCTGATTAATATGAGTTACGCTTTACCCCAACCTCCAGCGCAATTGGGCAGCAATGAATGGATGATGATCATCATCTTTAGTTTGGGATTTAATTTGACAAAGTCCAGTGCTTCGGCAATCATGGCATTTGCACACATACTTACGGCACTAATAATGGGCATAATTGGTGGAATTGCCATTGCGTATTCGGGTTTTGATGTGCTAAGAATGATCTTCAAAGGAGAGAAAATAGATGGAAAACAGTATTCAGCGGATACAGGAATTGAGCCTTGCGGTGAAGGCCTTGAAAAGCGAAATCGGCAAGGTGATAGTAGGCCAGGAACAGGTGATTGACAATGTGCTTACAGCACTATTTGCCAATGGACACGTTCTCATCGAAGGTGTACCGGGCTTGGCCAAGACTCTGATGATCTCTTCTTTGGCGCAGAGCCTTGCGCTCAGCTTTTCCCGTATACAATTTACCCCGGATCTTATGCCTTCGGACATCACCGGGTCGGACATCCTGGTTTCAGATTCAGAAACCGGCAAGAGGGGCTTTGAATACTTGAAAGGGCCGGTATTTGCAAACATCATTTTGGCAGACGAAATAAACCGCACTCCTCCTAAAACCCAATCTGCATTGTTACAAGCCATGCAGGAAAACACTATCACCAGTGGTAATAAGACATGGAGCCTGGAAAGACCGTTTATCGTAATGGCTACCCAAAATCCAATTGAACAGGAAGGTACTTATCCTCTTCCAGAAGCTCAATTGGACCGTTTTATGTTCTATATAAACATCGATTATCCCTCGTATGAGGAGGAATGTAAGATAGTGGAAAATACAACCGGCGGAGCAATTCCGCAGATCAAGGCACATTTGGATGCTGGCAGGATCATCGCCTTGCAAGAGGCCATCCGTCAGCTTCCGGTGAGTGAACATGTGTTAAAATATGCCGTCGATCTCACCCGGCGCACTCGCCCCAACAGTCCCGATGCAGATCCCGAGATAAAGCGCTGGGTAAGTTGGGGAGCTGGGCCTCGTGCTTCGCAATACTTGATTCTGGGGGCGAAAGCCGTTGCAGCTCTGAACGGGAGATTGAGTCCATCTGAAGAGGATGTGCGGCAAGTGGCGCCGATTGTATTGAAACACAGAATTCTGGTATCCTTTGCAGCAGAAGCAGAGGGGATCAATTCCTCCGAGATCGTCTCTCGCCTGATCAGGGGGAGAGGTACAGCCTAAGGAGGCTAAATGAAACGCTCGATCTCACTATTACTACTGATATTTATCAGCATTAGTTGCTTTTCAGTCGACAACCGCTTTCTCTATCCTTTGGGAATAGTGAAGGATTCTGAAGCTTTCAATATAGATGTATCCGAAAGTCAGGTGCTTACGCGTAATCAAAGGCAACTGTGGATATACAGCAGCTTCAATGCCTGGCAACCGCGCCTGGAAACTTCATACAGCTCGTTGTTTCGCATAGAAGACGTGAACTTCCAAAATGGGAACTACATCTATGTATCCAGTCGTGAACCTACCAATATGCTGAGCGTGATAGACTCATTGAATCAATTTGGTAAGATATACTTTGTGAATACATTGATCGGAGATAAGATTACCAGGGAGGGTGCAACACTATATGTGGCAGATCGTTATAGAGGAATAGATATCATAAATGTCGGTAGCGGGGGTGGTAACGACCTACTGGCGAACTTTGCTGAAAAGTGGGGTGTGAGAGACTTTATAGCGGAGTATCCCTATATCTATGCTTTAAATGATTTCGGCTTGGTTACAGTGGATATCAGGGACCTCAAGTTCCCGTTGAGTATTGCTACAAATTACCAAATCCCGGATGCACGTTATATAGCAAAGAATGGAGAATACCTTTTTGTGGCCTCCGGGAAGGACCTGTTGGTACTCTCTATCAGAGATATAGCCAAACCGATCCAAATAGGGCAGATAGGCTTGTTCAACGATATTCAGTCTCTGGCCATCAAGGATAACCGGCTCTTTGTGGCATTAGGGCAGGGCGGAGTGAAGATCCTGGATATCTCGGTACCAAATCGCATCAAGGATTTGAACACCTTCTATCCACCGTTTCCTGTGTATGATATCGCACTGGAGAACGACTACATCTATATTGCGATGGGGAAAGAAGGCTGGATGGTGTATGAATATCGCTGATAACTACTCCAAATAACTCCATTTATCCTTTGTAGATATAAACTGATACCCAAAGCTGCAAGTTGTGACACAAGGGGAAAGTGGGAATAAGACTTTGATTTACTCACAAAGGATCACTCCGTATATATTGAATACCAGACACCTAACCTCAAGCACTACAACGATTTTGTTCGAGATAAGTGGGCTAATGCCTCCTTCCCCAGACATCTGTATAAAAAAGAGGCGGAGATAGTAGAAAACAGGTTAAAAAAAGAAGATAAACACGCCATTGATAGCAGCACTCATTTCGATGATGGCCAAAACTGGTTATTGACAGAATATTCCTGCTCTTAATACTGGTTTTATCCTAATATTATCCCATTTTATACTGATTCTAATGGGGTCTTCAGATGTGATTGCATCTGGAAAGGAGCTTGTTATGGAAGACCGGTGGTTGTCAGTCGAGGAGATTAGTGTCTATCTTGGTGTTACCAAAGATACGGTCTATAAATGGCTTAGCGAGAAGAATCTCCCTGCTCATAAAGTGGGCAGGCTTTGGAAGTTCAAGAAAGAGGACGTTGATGTGTGGGTTAAAAACCAAGCAAATTCGCAAACAAGATGATGGTAGCATTCTAAAAAAGGATAAGTAGCTTATGAGCAATTTCATCACCAATAAAGGCAGTGCCCAGCTGAAGACCAGACTTGTAACTCTAATCAAGGAAAGCCAGGAGTTGAAGTTTCTGGTAGGTTTCTTCTACTTCTCCGGGATCAGTGAACTGATTGAGAGCATGAAATCTAATCCTGAACTCACACTCAAGATTCTGGTTGGTCTGAATGTGGATGCGCAAAACTATGGTTTGGTCGAATATGCTGAAAAAGCTGGCAAGAAGAGGGTAGAACGCATTGAAGACTACCATGAATCTGTTCTCAAAGCCCTCAATAACGATTTATTCGACAACGAGATATTTTACGAGCAAGCTGGTTACATATTGGATCAAATCATTGATGGCAGAATTATTATTCGCAAGACATCCAGACCCAACCATGCCAAGCTGTACCTATTCAATCTCAAAGAACATCAGGTAGTTCGCACCAACCTCTTCATCACTGGCAGCAGCAATCTCAGCAAAGCAGGCCTAACCGACCGGGAAGAATTCAACGTTGAGATATCTGATTATGGCTTTGAAGAGGCAGAGAAATACTTTGATGAGCTTTGGAGTTCTGCCATCCCGATTACTGAGACTGAAATAGAGAAAACCAGGCTGATCGACAACATTCGGGAGAAGACACTACTGAAATCCATCCATCCCTTCGATGCGTATATGTTCGTAGTAAAAACATGGCTCGATAGTTTCTATAAACAAGAATCCGGGCGCTATATCTCAATCCTGCTTGAGAAGAAGGGCTATAAGCCGTTCAAATACCAGATCGATGCCGTTACACAAGCGCTTTCCATCATCGAAGATAATGGTGGAGTCATACTGGCAGACGTGGTGGGTTTGGGTAAGTCCATCATCGCTTCGTTGATTGCTCGTAAGCTGGAAAAACGGGGAATTGTAATCTGCCCTCCCGGATTGATTGGTGACGATAGTGCTAATTCCGGATGGAAAAAATATAAAGAAGACTTTGAGCTGTATGATTGGGAGGTCCGCTCCGGGGGCGATCTGGATGGGATAATTGAGTTTATTGGCAATACCGATGGGATCGAAGTGATCATTGTGGACGAGGCACATCGTTACCGCAATAGCGGCACTGAGACCTACGAAAAACTAAAGACCATCTGCCGTGGCAGGAGTGTGATTCTGCTCACGGCAACGCCATTTAACAATTCTCCTGCAGATATCCTCTCAATGCTCAGCCTGTTTATTGTTCCAAAGAAATCCAACATTACGCTTAGCAACAACCTGGTTGATCTCTTCAGATTCTATAACTCTTTGTTTAAGGACCTCGCCTATATTCGCAAGAACTGGCAGTCCAAAGACCCGACCAAAAAAGAGGAAGCCAGAAAGAAGTACCAAGCCCTGTTTGGAGAAAAAGAGATCAATATCACCAAGGTAATCGAAAGGGCTGCCATGCTCTCCAAGCAGATTAGAGAAGTGATCGAACCAGTCACGATCAGAAGAAACAGGCTTGATCTGATCAATGACCCCGATTACCGGGACGAGGTTAAGAAGCTCTCCAAGATCGATAATCCCCAGGAGTGGTATTATCGGCTTACTCCTGAGCAATCAGATTTTTATGACCATGTGATTGATCAATATTTTACCGATAATCCAGAAAGCACCGATCGGTTCAAGGGCCCCATTTACAAGCCTTATCGCTATGAAGGCTATGATACCAGTGAGGATAAACTCAGCCGGCAAGAACAGATCGACCGTTTGAACCAGGATAACTTGTATGATATCCTGCGCAGGCAGATGGTCAAACGCTTTGAGAGCTCATTTGGAGCTTTCCGGCAGAGCATTGTCAATATTCGGGATTCTTATGAAAAAATTAAAGAGTTCATCAAGAACTCAAACGGCAGATATGTGCTGAATCGCAAGCTGATCAATAAAGTGGATAGTGATGATCCCGACCAAATCGATGAGTTGCTGCGCCAGTTCGCGGAGGAAAATAAAGACAAGGACAGCAAGAAAAACCGGATTTACGAGGTGAACAAGTTTGCCTTCAGAGAGCAGTTCTATGCCGATATTGAATCCGACATCTGTCTCTTTAACAAGATGATTGCCGAGATCGACGCCCTGGCTCTGGTGGAGAATGATCCCAAACGGTATGCCCTGCTGCAGAATGTGGAGACAGCCCTGCAAAACACACCCAACAAGGGCGAACCTGCCCCAAAACTCGTGATCTTCTCGGAGTATGCCGATACGGTCAAATACCTTGAGCCTGCCTTGAAAGAGCATTTCCCAGATCGGGTTCTGGTTATCACCGGAAGCATTGGCAAACAGCACCTGGAGGAGATCAATACTAATTTCGATGCAGCCTATCCCAAGGCCAAACAGAGGGATAGCTACGATGTGCTGTTAGCTACCGACAAGCTTTCTGAAGGCTTCAACCTCAACCGGGCTGCTATGGTTATCAATTATGACATCCCCTGGAATCCGGTGCGGGTGATCCAAAGGGTTGGGCGTATCAACCGTATCAGCAAAAAGGTCTTTAGTACCCTTCATATCACCAACTTCTTCCCCACTGAGCAAGGTGCAGATATTGTGAAAAGCCGGGAGATCGCCTCTCACAAGATGTTTATGATCCACCAAACCTTGGGTGAAGATGCTCGTATCTTCGATGCGGAAGAAGAGCCAAGCCCTGCCAAGCTCTTTGCCAAAGTGCAGACCAATCCCTATGATCTTCAGCAGGAAAGCCTCTACACCAGACTTAAGAAATTGATGCGGCAATGGGAGGAAAATTATCCTGAAAGAGTTGAAGCATTGGACGAGATGCCGATCCGCATTAAAACTGCCAAAGCTTACAGCTCTGACTCACTGGTGATGTTCATCCGCAAGGGTAAACTCTTTAGTGTAAGCCAGGATTTTACGGATGAAAACAAGCAACTCATACCCCTACCCATCGAGGAAGCACTACTTAGGATAGAATGCAGTCCGGATACTCAGCAATTGCCTCTCAGTAAGAGTTTTTGGGAGGATTATGCCATGCTCAAAGACGAAGCGGAAAAGTTCAGTTTTAAACAATCACAGCAGAGTAACTCGGTGAAGGCTTTCAACTTCCTGTCCTACCTTCTTGAGCAGGATGCAAATGAACTTGTGCCCTGGCGCGGCTTTCTGATCATGCTGAGAGATGATATCGAAAACTATGGTACTCTACCGGAATATACCCTGAAGAGCATTTGTGATTGGGAGAATGGCGGTAAACCGGATTATCACCTTATTGCCGCAGAATTGGAGAAATTAAGCAATACCCTTGGTAAGAACTACCTGAAAAAGGTAAAAGACAGCCTCAAAGCCTACGAACAGCAGGTGATCGTGGCAATAGAGAATCGGATATGGAACTAAATGCTAATATCGTAACCCCAGCCAATTTCTCCGCTGAAAAGTGGATTTCATACTTCGACACCTTTTCCGATGTGTTCATTGAGAAGCATGCCAAGGCATCAAAGTACATTAATGACGATTTCCCAGCAGTTTCCACGCTTGGTGAACTAGAGTTTGATGATGGCACAGTCTGCGATATCTTTATGCTCCAAGTTAAGCGCTCACTAACCGAGCGTGCTTCCAGAAGAAGGCAATTCGACAAAGCAACAGATATCATCAAACAGGAAAACGCTCAGGCTGGCCTCTTTATATTTTACGATGAGGCCCACTGCTTCCGCTTAAGCTTGGTTTATCCGGTCTATAAAGGCACCAAACGAGCCTTTAGCAATTATCGAAGGCATTCATTCTATGTCAGTGGGGATTTGCCAAACAAGACCTACATACTGCAGTTAAACAAGCATAAACTGAACAGCATGGGCGACCTGAAGGATGTCTTTTCTGTGGATAAGGTGTCGGCTCTGTTCTATGAAGAGTTTGAAAAGGAGTACGCCCAACTTCAGACTGGTATCAAACACCAGTTTGATAAGGATGTAAGTGATGATCTGAAAGGCAATTTTGCCTTACTCTTCGTGATCAGAATCATCTTTTTAGGCTTTGTCCAAAAGAAGGGCTGGCTGGGTGAAAATGCGAATTTTATCCGGGATTATCTTGGCACTTACAACCCCTCGATACATCAACAAGGCATCTATCAGGATCTGCTATGTCCGCTCTTTTTTACTGCCCTAAACTCAGCCCCTTCCAGTAAGAACAAATACGGCTTTCCCTATATTCCGGAGCCGTTCAAAACTCATCTTGTCACAGCCCCATACCTCAATGGGGGGCTTTTTCGCCCTCATGAGGATTACGATACAGAAGCTCTTTTCATCACTAACGAAGCTATAATTAACTTTGTAAGCTTCCTGTTTAGCTTCAATTTCACCCTGGAAGAAAACACTCTTTATGATGAGGAATTGGAGCTCAATCCAGAATTTCTGGGCATTATCTTCGAAAAGCTGATCAATAAAGCGCATGGCGCGATCTATACACCTCGGCTTGAAGTGGACTTCATGTGCCGCCTCTCTCTGGTCAAATACCTACAGCAAAACTGCCTGGCTTCCATCAGCCTGGAAAATCTGTATAAGCTATTCTTCCCCGAATATGGGGCTGAAAACGAACAAACAGCCGGTGACTTTACAGAGGAAGAGGCTCATGACTTGCTGGAGAAGCTGGAAACGGTAACGGTTTGCGATCCTGCCATTGGTTCCGGGGCCTTTGCCGTAGGAATGCTAAATGTGATTGATGAGATCGAGTGTTCTATCTATAAGCACTTCTTGCCGGATAAGCCCGTCAGCAGCCCCTATGAGCGCAAGAAACGCATTATCTTTCAATCCCTCTATGGTGTAGAAGTCAAGCAATGGGCGGTTTGGATCACCCAACTAAGGTTATGGATCACCCTGCTCATTGAAGCTGATGATAGTTTCAAACACAGTGAAGAGCCCCTATTGCCCTCCTTTGATTTCAAGATCAGGCAAGGCGATTCATTGATCCAAATGCTGGGCAGCAGTCTCTTCCCAGTATCCGGAGAAGGTATTATAGCGGCAGATATCAAACGCAAGATAAGCGATCTTGTGAAACTCAAAACTGAGTACTTCTATAACAAATGTCCCCAGCAATTGCATGAGATCGAACTGAAACACAAAGCCCTTTACACAAGTATCCTGGATAAGAGAAAGAAGGATATGATTCAGAAACTATCCAAGATGCGTGAGATGACAGAACCTGAAGTGCAAGATAGTATTTTTGAAACAAACATACAAACTGAGATTGATTTTGCTTCCAAGCAGCAGAAACGCCAGATCGCAGAGTTGGAGTTTCAGATTAATAAAGTTGATCATGAAATCAGCCAGATCAGCAACAAAAATCTGCCCTTCATTTGGAGGATTGACTTCCCGGAGATATTCATCGAAAAGGGCGGGTTTGACATTGTTATAGGTAATCCACCCTATGTGGCTCAAGAAGAGATAGAAGACCCACTCGGAAACATCAAAGACAATAAGAAATACAAAGAATTGCTAAGGCAGATGGCAAATCAAGACTTTCCCCAAGACATCCCAGAGAGTGTCATAAATGGCAAAAGTGATCTTTATACCTTCTTCTATATCAGGGGATTGCGGTTGCTGAATGATAATGGCATCCTGACCTTCATCTGCTCCAACTCTTGGCTGGATGTGGAATTTGGTGCCTGGCTGCAAAAGTACCTGCTGGAGAAATGTCAAATCCATTTCATCATCGATAACCTTGCTAAGCGGGTGTTCAAAGAAGCCGGGATCAATACCATAATTTCTCTAATAGGAGCCAGACAGAAAATGGTACGGGCAGATGACCTGATCCGCTTTGCTGCCTTCAAGCTGCCTTTTGAAAACTCTCTCTATACCGAGAACTTCCTGATGATCGAGGATGCAAAAAACAGAATAGAGATTGATGACCTTAGGATTAACCCGGTTACCAGAGAGCAGTTATCCCAGGAAGGATGGGAAAACAGCAAGGAGAATAAGTATCAAGGTTCCAAATGGGGTGGGATTTACATCAAGGCTCCTAATATCTATTTCACTATCATGGAGAAAGCTAAGGATAAAATCATAAAGCTCGGTGATATAGCCGATGTCAAATTTGGCATAAAAACAGGAGCAGATGAGTTCTTTTATATCCCCAAGTCCAATCCTTTCAACATAGAGAAGGAGTTTCTGAAACCGGTAATCAAGAGTCCAAGGGAATGCAAATCCATCCTGATCAATCCTGATGAATTGGGGCTTTGGCTCTTTGTCTGTCCTTATGAAAAACACGAGATCAAAGGAACAAATGCTTTAAAATACATCGAAATGGGCGAATCTGCCAAGAAGTACATCAAACAGGGGAAAGACCAAGGCAAGTACATTATCGGTATTCAGAACGTTTCATCGGTTCAAGGACGAAAGCATTGGTATGATCTTGGGATTAGAGAACTTCCAGGCTTGATTACCCCATCCAGTTTCGGGGATAACTTTAAGGTGTATCTCAATAATGGTGTACTCGCCAATAAAAGACTGTATGAGATTCATTACAAGTATGATTTGAGCAGATTGGCTCTCATCTTAAATTCAAGTCTGTTCTTCTTCTTCATGGAACTTTACTCAAGCACATGTCTGGGGGAAGGTCTCCTGGACAAGACGGTGTTCGAAGTTGAATCCACATACATCATTGATCCGAAGTATTTAGCTCAATGTACCGATCTCGAATCTCGCATTGATACCATAAAACATAGGGAAATCCGTAGTATTTTTCATGAGTTGCAGGTTGATCCTGAGTCCGGTTCTTTTATGAATGCCAATCCCCTACCCGATAGAAAAGCCTTAGACGAAGTAGTTTTTCGAGCTCTTGGATTGACTGACCAAGAGATTAAAGCTCTTTATGCAGGATTGTTGGAACTAACGGCTAATAGGCTAAGAAAAGCGAAAACGTTCGCAAATTAGGAGATACAAGAAGATTGTGGCGACTCACAAAGTGAATCATGCCCCGGTAGCCATTATTCATTTAGGGGAACTCACACATTCAATAAACGAATTATTTTTTTCATCACAAGGGACTTAACTAGTAGAATCCAACAATGGATACCTTATGATACATCAACCGATTACTGGCGAAATGGGAGTATTGTCTAATGACTTTGTGTTGCACCTAATGCTGTTTCGTGCAACACAATCTGATTAATGAGTATTACACGCAACACAACCTATGCATCTTCATGATAGGCAGAATGTTAACAATACGGAGGAATCTATGAGTAACGGCTTACTACCAGTCAAATGCGGCAAACCGCTCAGAGTACTTGGCATTGATCTTGGAACCACAAACTCAGCGATGACCGAGATCAAGTGGCAACCTGGATCACCTCCGGAAACCAAGGTAGTCCAAATCGAGCACTAATTGCAGATTTCGTTGTTAAGTTGCAGTAGAAGCTCATATTTATGGGTGGGCTTACGCTTCGCCATTTTCATTTGACAAAGAATGGCTTTGATATTCTTTGCATTTTCAGAGGTATGAAAATTGATCAAGAAAATCGTAATTAAAGGTGCCAGTGAGCACAATCTGAAAAATATAGATTTGGAGATACCGCGGGATAAATTGGTGGTATTTACTGGGGTATCCGGAAGCGGAAAAAGCTCCCTGGCTTTTGATACTCTCTATGCCGAAGGCCAGCGGCGTTACGTGGAATCACTCTCTGCTTATGCCCGGCAATTCTTGGGGCAGATGGATAAACCCAAAGTAGATTATATCGAAGGGCTGTCTCCAGCAATCTCAATCGAACAAAAAGCCAGCAGCAAGAATCCCCGTTCCACAGTGGGAACTGTAACGGAGATATATGACTATCTGCGTGTGCTGTTTGCCCGTATCGGAGTACAACACTGTTATCAATGCGGTGCAGTAGTGGGATCGCAGACAGTGGATCAGATGGTGGATCACCTCATGCAAAACCCTCCCGGCAGCAAGTTACAAATTTTGGCACCGGTAGTTCAGAACCGCAAAGGAGAGCACAAAGAAGAGCTGGATCAACTTCGTTCCGAGGGCTTTGTTCGCGTGATGATCAATAATGTGCTGCACAATCTGGATGAAGAGATTGTTTTAGACAAAAAGAGTAAACACAGCATCGATGTGGTTGTAGACCGCTTGGTGATTAAAGATGGTGTTCAGGGCCGGATGGCGGATTCTTTGGAACTGGCATTGAAGCTGACAGATGCTGTGGTAAAGATAGACTATCCGGATCAGAAACAAGTGGAGTTGCTCTCAGCTCAAAATGCATGTGCAGAGTGTAATATCGGTTATGATGAACTGAGTCCGCAGAGCTTCTCTTTCAACAGTCCCATCGGAGCCTGTCAGGCTTGTAACGGTTTGGGCTATCGGCTGGAGTTCGATCCTGAACTGGTGGTACCAGATCCTGAACGTAGTATCATGGATGGTGCTGTGGTTCCTTGGGGGAGATTGGAGGCAAAAAAGGATAGCTGGACTCTCAATATGGCGAAAAACCTTGCCGGAGCCTATAAATTTGATCTTGATGTACCGTGGAAGGACATCCCGGAGATAGTTCAGCAACTGATTCTCTATGGCTCTGGAAACAAGAGGTTCAAAGTGGCATGGCAAAACGAGAGGGGAAAAGGGGAATTCATGATGCGTTATGAAGGGGTGATGAACCAGTTGAAACGCAGATTTCATGAAACCACATCTGAGGATATGCGTCGTTATTATATGCAATTCATCAGCGATAAAGCATGTCCGGATTGCAACGGTTATAAATTGAAACCAGCTTCCCTGGCCGTGAAAGTACAGGGGAAATCCATTGCTGAGATCACTGCTATGAGTGTGAGCCAGACATACGATTTCTTCAATAAACTGGAACTTAGCGGAAACAACAGGATTATCGCTGAAGAGGTATTGAAAGAGATCAAATCCCGCTTGGGCTTCCTGATGGCTGTGGGGCTGCATTATCTCTGCCTGGACCGGCGTTCCCCCACTTTGTCCGGGGGAGAGTCTCAGCGCATCAGATTGGCCAGCCAAATCGGATCTCAACTGGTGGGAGTGATGTATATTCTGGACGAACCCTCCATTGGCCTACATCAGCGCGATAATGCGAAATTGGTATCTATGCTCTTGCAACTGCGAGACTTGGGAAATTCGGTGATAGTGGTGGAACACGATGAAGATACTATGCGCAGTGCGGATATGATCGTGGATTTTGGCCCCCGTGCGGGTGTTTATGGCGGGCAGATCATAGCCCGCGGCAAACTGGATGATATCAAGAACAATCCGGAATCGCTTACAGGTGCGTATCTATCTGGAAGGATGAGCATTCCCATACCCCAAAAACGGCTGAAACCGGATGATCAGAAACTAAGTATCCTAGGGGCTCAACACAATAACCTCAAAGCGATAGACGCGCATATTCCCTTGGGAATGTTTGTATGTATCACTGGAGTGTCCGGTAGCGGCAAGAGTTCTCTGATCAATCAAACTCTTTCACCTTATCTGAACAACCACTTCTTTCGCTCCAATCATAAAGTCGGCAAGTTCAAAGAGATCAAGGGATTGGAACTAATAGACAAGGTTATCAATATCGATCAACAGCCCATTGGCCGCACACCAAGAAGCAATCCTTGCACCTATATCAAGTTGTTTGATCCTATCCGCAATCTCTTTGCGGAGCTGCCTGCTTCCAAGATGCGGGGATATAAATCGGGACGTTTTTCCTTCAATGTGAAGGGTGGTCGCTGTGAAGCCTGTGAAGGAGCCGGAGTACGCCAAATAGAAATGCATTTCATGGCCGATATTTATGTAACATGTGAGGTTTGTAAGGGTAAAAGATATAATAACGAGACTTTAAATGTACGCTACAAAGGGAAAAACATAGCTGAAGTCCTAGATATGGATGTTCAGGAAGCAGTGGAGTTCTTTGATTCCATACCTTCAATCAGTAAAAAACTGAAGACATTGCATGAAGTTGGCCTGGACTACATCAAACTGGGGCAACCTTCCACTACCCTTTCTGGGGGAGAAGCCCAACGCATCAAGCTATCCAAAGAGCTTAGCCGTCCCTCTACAGGGAAGACTATGTATCTTCTGGATGAGCCCACTACCGGACTACACTTCGACGATATCAACAAACTGCTGAAAGTGCTGAAGAAGCTGGTTGCGATGGGGAATACTGTGGTAGTGATCGAACATAATCTGGATGTGATAAAATCTGCCGATTGGATCATCGACCTGGGTCCTGAAGGCGGGGAGGATGGAGGCAGGATACTGGCAGAAGGAAGTCCGGAAGATATCATGCAGATTAAGGACAGCGCCACAGGGCAATTTCTGAAGGTTCATTATGAGCGTGAAATGGCTGCCTTGGGCGAGCCGATAGCTGCAGAGGAAAAACCTCCGAAAAAGAAGAGTGCAATAAAGAAGGTCTAAGCGATGCACGTGAGATTCAGCTATCAGGCATTGACCGCGGGCAGATACGAAGTCGGCATTGCAGGAGACTTCACTCACTGGAAAATACTATCTCTGCAAGACTTTGGCGGACTGTACCTGATTGATTTTGACCTGAAACCAGGGCGCTATCGCTATAAATACATCATAGACGGGGTCTGGAAGACGGATCCTGCGAACAAGCTGCTGGAAGCAGATCCTTTCGGTGGTTTCAATTCTATCGTTGTGGTGGAAGAGGAAAAATCAGCACAAAACTGGGAAGAGGCTTTGGAAGCGGCTTCCGGGCAGGATGCTCGTTCGTTTATCAATTGTTATCGTCCGGCTCCGGATGCATTGGAACTGCGTTTCAGTTGGTATGCTGGCCTGGCAGATGAGATTTCGCTGATATTTTCGGATCAGGAACTGAACTTGTATCCACTTGGCCGAAGCAGCGGTTTGATGATCTGGCACCGGCAGATTCCAATTGAGCGCCCACGACGTTTCCATGTCCACATCAAGCATGGGAAGAATGCTGTCTATTTAGGTTTGGAAGGCTTTGTTCAACACAAAGAAGAGGTGTCTCCGCTAATGGTGGATCCCTCATCCTGGCCTGTGTTCGAAATCCCGGAGTGGCTGAAATCTTCCATCGCTTATCAGATCTTTCCGGATCGCTTTTGCAACGGTGATCCAAAGAATGATCCGGACTTCAGCGAGAGCTATTATCAGAGTAACAAGATCAAACCCAAAGCGGGGGAGTTGCTTGGTCCCCATTGTGAATATTTTCATCTGGTGAAAGACTGGCGGGATATCAGCGGGTTGAAACAAAGCCCCTGGCAGGAAGAAGGTATTCCGGATTGGCATTCATTCTATGGCGGAGACATTGCAGGAGTAATCCAACATCTTGATTATCTGGAAGATACCGGTATAAACCTAATCTACTTTAATCCTTTATGGGAGGCAAAGTCCAATCATAAATATGATGCAGCCCATTTTAAGAAGCTGGATCCACATTTTGGAAGCGTATCGGAACTTCAGAAGTTGGTGGTACTTGCGCATGATAAAGGTATCAGAATCATTCTGGATGTAGCATTCAATCATAGCGGTGAAGCTTTCTGGGCGTTCAGAGATACGGTTGAAAAGGGTCCGGATTCCCCCTATTGGCATTGGTACGATTGGTACAAGTGGCCTTTACCGGAGCCATTGCCCCCGGATTTTAAACCACGGGATTACTATCAATGCTGGTGGGGTATCAAGGATATGCCGGATCTGAACTATGACTTCTTGCGGCAACATCCCTTTGAAAACTACATCCGTGATATCAATAATGCAGAGGTCAATTGGGATCTGGTGAATCACATCCTGGATGCAGCATCGTGGTGGATATCCGAGATTGGGATGGATGGCTTTCGATTGGATGTACCGGATGAGGTACCCTGGTGGTTTTGGCAACTGTTTCGGGAGCGCATGAAAGCTTTGAAACCTGATGCCTGGCTGGTAGGTGAGATATGGAGCAATGCCCAGGCCTGGATTAGCGAAAAGTACTTTGATTCCGTGATGAATTATGCCTATTTTAAGAATCCGGTTTTGGAATTCTTTGTGCAAAAGCTGTGTAGCGCCAAGGAGTTTAAACTAAAGATAGAAGAGGGATTGGCGGCTTATCCGGCACATGCAAACCGTGTGATGATGAACCTGGTGGGCTCGCATGACACGCTGCGCATACGGCGTTTGGCTGAAGATGACATCCACAGAATCAAACAAGCGATATTCTTTCAGATGACCTTTGTGGGCATTCCTCACATCTATTACGGTGATGAAATCTATATGGATGGAGGCAAGGATCCAGACAATCGCCGTCCCTTTAACTGGGACTGGGAAGCCGATCCCAAGGCGGTGGAACTACGTAGTTTTTATCAGGAAATGATCCGCTTCAGAAGAGCACACAGATTGCTGTATGAGGGTGAATTCGAGTTTATAAGAAGCTGTCCTAGCATGATATCATATCGTCGCTATAATGCGAGGGAATGCCTGTATTGTGCCATCAATCTGGCAAATCAGGATAAAATGATGCCTGGAACGGGAGAGATATTGTTCGGTACCAATGCTCCGCGTAGATCTGCAGAAGGGATCATCTTGCCTCCGGGAGCTATGTGTATTCTAGGGTCATTTCAAGCATGAAGTGGCAATCTCTGTATTCCCACAGCAACCGGAGGGAGCTTTTTAAACCATTCTCCTCTTCCCCTTTGTTCGATCCAGTGTTGAAGCTGATATCAAGGTGTTATCATCCTGTGCTCACTCGATGATAACCCGATAATATCAGGTTCAAGTATCGATAATCCAGAGGAGGAATAAAGATTTTGAACCGTTTGGTAGATTATCTGCAAAACTGGAGTTTTGCAGCCCAGTTGCTAAACGACATTCGTATCTAGACGAGTCACGAGCTGAAATCCTACCACAGGAGAAGTCTTTGCACAGATAAGCCGGCTCTTTCAAAAACGGCTTTATGCTAACATGCAGTGATCAGGAATCAGTGTGGAGCACCTTGCTCACTCTGGGAGCACGGAGTCTGTGGCTGACGGGATAACCGGATCCTAAAAGCGGGCGCAGATAATAGCGGAAGTCGTCGGTAACATTGTTGCCCTCTGTATTAATAAAGTTATCCGGCATGTGGCGTGTCTTTCTAGCTACATCAGAGAGTTTTTCCAATTGATAGTTCACTGAATAGTAACCGGTTCGCTGGATTGATATGGAGCCATCCAGATTGTACCATAGAGCGTAGTGTGCAGCTCTTTCGCCTACCTCGCGGGCCTCGCGTTGATCCACATCCGAGACACAACCCAAAAACGAGCGTTGCAGATAGCCGAATGTATCGCTGCGAACGCGTTTGATCTTCAAGTTATCTCGTACAAGATCACAGAGCAGATCGCCCAACATTCCCGTTCCGGAAAGCTGTACATTACCATGAGCGTCGTGCTCCACATTCTTTGTAAGCTTTGCGATCATGGGGTTGCTGTCTGCATCGACAATACCCTCTGATACCGCTACTATACAACGGCCATTTTTCTCGTAAGCATCTTTCACGTCCTTCAGGAATTTCTCTTTACTGAAGGGGCGTTCCGGCACGTAGATCAGATGCGGACCGTCATCTGGATACTTTTGCCCCAAAGCAGAAGCAGCCGTTAGGAAGCCTGCATGCCGTCCCATCACTACTCCGATATACACACCGGGTAAGGCACGATTGTCCAGATTCACTCCGGAGAAAGCTGAGGCGACAAATCTGGCGGCAGAGCCATATCCAGGAGTGTGATCACTGAGGACAAGGTCGTTATCGATGGTTTTGGGAATGTGAATAGCCCGGAATTCATATTCGGCAAGCTGTGCCTGCTCATTCACGATGCGCACTGTATCAGAAGAGTCATTTCCGCCGATATAGAAGAAATATCGGACGTCGTGTGCTTTGAGTACCTTAAAAATCTCTTTGCAATAAGCTTCGTCCGGTTTATCGCGCGTGGAAAGCAACGCGCTGGAAGGAGTGTTTGCCACCTGTTCCAGATTGTGAGTAGTCTCCTGAGTAAGATCTATAAACTCTTCGTTAACAATGCCATGCACCCCATATAAAGCGCCATATACTCTGGTGACCTGGGGAAACTTGCGGGATTCCAAGGCTGCTCCCACCATGGATTGATTGATCACCGCAGTGGGACCACCTCCCTGGGCTATGACCACTTTTCCTTCGAGCTTCATCGATATCCTCCTTTGGGAATCTGCAACTTATTTCGATAATTCAAGCTTTAGAGACCCTCAGTATTTTGTCCAGCAGAAAATGCTTGCCTAAATCCGCTGTGATAAAAGAATGGAACGTGGAGGTAGTATGAGCTACATTGTACTTGCGCGCAAATACCGCCCGCAAAGCTTCTCTGAAGTATATGCACAGGATCATGTTACCAAGATCCTACAAAGCGCAATAGCGTCCGGACGTATTGCCCACGCTTATCTGTTTACTGGTCCACGCGGTGTGGGGAAGACCTCCCTGGCACGAATAATGGCCAAAAGTCTGAATTGCACTGAAGGCCCCACCACTCAACCCTGCAATATATGTACAAATTGCACAGAGATCACTGCTGGAGTGTCTCCGGATGTAATAGAGATAGATGGTGCCAGCAATACCGGTGTGGACGACATCCGGGAGCTGCAAAAAGAGCTGCTGTATGCTGCCAGCGGTTCGAAGTACAAGATCTACATCATCGATGAAGTACACATGCTCTCCAAAAACGCTTTCAATGCCCTGCTCAAGACTCTGGAAGAACCTCCGGAAAACGTTATCTTTATCTTTGCCACTACCGAACCACATAAGGTGTTGCCTACTATTATCTCTCGCTGCCAGCGCTACGATTTTAAGCGTATTCCCATCGAAGCCATTGTTGCTCGCTTGAAAGAACTGGCTGAAAAGGAAGAGATTAAAGTAGATGAAGAATCCCTATACCTAATAGCCCGTAAAGCAGACGGTGGGATGCGGGATGCTCTTTCTCTGATGGATCAGACCATTAGCTACTGTGCCAGCGACATTCAGATTGCTCAAGTGCGGCAGATCTTCGGTATCATCCCAAATCAACTCTACTACGATTTTATGTGCCGCATCAAAGAGCACGACGCCCAAAAACTGATCGTAAGCCTTCACCAGATATTTGAAGAAGGTACAGACTTGCAGGAGTTCATCGCCAATATGATGGAATTCCTGCGCCTGGTTCTCTTATGCAAGTTAGGTATCCGGATTAACGACGTTAGCGCCGAAGAATTACCTCTATTTACAGAGGTCGCAAATATGTTCAGTCAAAACGACCTGATGTACATCATGAGTCAATTGGTGCAGACCCGTAACGATATCCGGCAAAGCAACAATCCCTATCTCCTGATCGAAGCCACTATGATCAAGCTTTCTCGGTTGGATGAGATTGATGATATCAGCAGCCTGATCAACTACCTCAGACAGAGTGGCCCAGATTCCCACACCATTACTGCTCCTGCAGAGTTATATCCGACCAGGGAACAACCGGCCAGAAAGGAGATACCGGCGAAACAGTCTGCTGAAAGCACTGAACCAAGAGAACGCGTGGAGCAGAGCAAGGAGTTACCACGTCCCGAAGCCTCTATCGAAGGGCTAAAGGCAAATTGGACAGATTTGACTTCGAGGATTCGTAAAAGCAGCCAGTTGGCAGGCTTGGCCTTCAAGTCTTCTGAAATACTCAACATGACCGATACTGTGATTACACTGAAATTGGATACTGCTACCAATTTCAACGCGCTCAAAGCTCATCTGGAAAGGATAGAGAATATCATCAGCGATGTATTTGGTAAAGCCCTGAGAGTAAATCTGAAGCTGGAAGAAAAAGACTCCCCGAGCAAAGTGGAGATCAAGCGGAAAAGCATTGAAGATATCGCAGCTGAGAATCCAGAACTGAAGAGCTTTATTGAACAAACAGAAGCGAGGTTGGTCTGATCTTTACTATTTTATTTGCCATTGTGAGCGTTGTTTATCTGACAGTATTGCTGAGGGTACTACGCTCAATGAGGCGCAGTTTACCACCTAAAGCAGCATTGAATCATGCACCTGAACCTATCAGTGTGGTTATCGCAGCCAAGAATGAGGCACAGTATCTGCCCCGCTTATTGACATCTCTGGCACAGCTGTTACCCATTGATGCACCTTATGAGATCATCATCGTAAACGACCATTCCACAGATGACAGTATGGATATTTTAAAAAACTGGGATGGGCAGTTTAATATTCGGGTTCGGGACTATACAGAAGACACCGATGGGATAATCGGCAAGAAAGCTGCTCTGCAAATAGGAATCGACACTGCAAAATACGATATTCTGGCTTTCACAGACGCAGATTGCATCCTGCCCGAAACCTGGTTACAAGAGATCTCCCGACAGATGAGCCCGCAAACAGATTACATATTGGGATACAGCACCATTATTCCTGAAGTGGGAGAGAGCAATCTGAGCCTGGTCAATTTTGAACGCAGTATATACTATATTTTGGCAGGTGCGGGGATATATGAACGAAAACCTATCACAGCCATGGCCTGTAATCAAGTATATCGAAAAACTCTGTTTCATAAAGCTGGAGGATTCAATGGAATCGGCCACCTTATGAGTGGTGACGATGACCTGCTCTTGATGAAGATGATGCCTTATGTACGAGAAGCATACTACAATCCTTCCCCAGCCATGCAGGTTGTGAGCGTGGAAGGTAAGAGCATCACCAAACTACACAACAAGAATATCCGCCGGGCTTCAAAGTTTCGCTACCATCCCAGATACTTGAAGCGCTTATCCGCTTTTATGTTTTGCTATTTTATTCTGTTTTACGCTGCTATCATTATGCTTGTTATTGGCAGAGGGAACCTCGCTCTTCTAGGGATTGTAGCCTTGAAATCAATTGTGGAACTGTGCATATCACAAAGCCATCTTGTTTTGGTTCGTAAAACCCATCTGGGGATACTCTATTTCACGCAAATCTTTGTATTTCCTCTGCAGTTTATCTATTATGGCATTCGCGGTAGCATAGGCAGTTATAAATGGAAGTAGTATAACTAAATGGGAGCCTGATCGATAGTGTATCATGAATGAGCCATCTTCATTAATGACCGATTTGATGAGCTCTATTACCAGGTTCTGAGATTCACAAGAAAGCATTTGAACTTTAATCGTTGATTTTCATTGACAAAAGCTCCATATCAGTTTTATGTGATAATAAAGACCAAATAATGGAGTCCAAAATGCTAAGGCAGATACTACTATCAAAGCTTCACCGGGCTACGGTGAAAGAGTGTGATATAAACTACAATGGCAGCATAAAAATCGACGAAGAGCTGCTTGAAGCCAGTGGTATGCACGAGTATGAACGTGTAGAAGTGTTCAATATAACCAATGGTAACCGTTTCAGCACCTACATCATCAAAGGTGAAAGAGGAAGTGGGATGATCGGTATCAACGGCGCTGCAGCACGTCTGGCTCAAGTAGGTGACAGGATAATCGTGATTAATTACGGGATATTGAATGATGCTGAATTGCTGTCTCACAAACCGCGTATCCTGATCCTGAACGAGAACAACAAAGTAGACTCTATTATCTAGCCATGCAATTAATTACTTCTCTTGCTCTGATGTCGGCCCTTCGGCATGCACCAGAAGCACGAGTGGGCTTCGTACCCACTATGGGCTACCTTCATGAAGGTCATCTGAGCTTGGTGGACGCATCCATCCAGAACTGCGATATCACAATCGTTTCTATCTTTGTGAATCCCACCCAATTTGGCCCCAATGAAGACCTGGCCAGTTATCCCCGGGATATTGACCGGGATCTGGCACTATTGAAGCAACATGGTGTGGATTACGTGTTTCTGCCTGATGCTGAAATGATGTATCCTCAGCCTTACCACACCTGGGTGGAAGTCAGTGAGCTGTCGGGCATCCTGTGTGGGGCAAGCCGTCCCGGTCATTTCCGAGGAGTATGCACTATTGTGCTGAAGCTGGTGAATCTGGTCAAACCGCATTATATGTATATGGGGGAGAAGGATTTTCAACAGCTTACCATCCTAAACGTGATGCTAAAAGACCTGAATATGAACACGTGTATCGTGGGTTGTCCCATAGTGCGAGAAGCTGATGGCTTGGCAAAAAGCAGCCGTAATGTGTACCTTAGCAATGATGAACGCCAAATCGCATTATGTCTGTCCCAGGCTTTACTGAAATCAAAGAGCGCTGCTGTTGCTGGTTGCCGAAAAGCCTCAGAACTCATCGATATTGCTAGGGCAGATATCGTAGCGGCAGGCGCGAAAGTTGACTATGTGGAGATTGTCCATGCAGGAGATCTGAGTAAAGTGGACATCATCGATGAATACAGTCGCATGCTGATCGCTGCCTATGTGGGGAAAACACGGCTTATCGACAATATGATGTTGCTCTGAGTCTTGTTTATTCAGTGTCCGGTTTCATTATCTTCCATCAATATATACCATACTAACGAAAGCTTGACAGATCAAGGCCATGCAAAAAACTGGCATTTCATATATAAATAAGTAAACTATAGTCAATTGCGAAAGTGGCGGAATTGGCAGACGCGCTGGACTTAGGATCCAGTAGGTTCACTCCTGTAGGGGTTCGAGTCCCCTCTTTCGCACCATTAGCTGGAATTTATCTAAGGAGAATATAGTGCAGGTAGAATTTAATGTCATCAATGCGGTAAGTAAAGAGATCAACATCACAATCCCGGCCGACGACGCCACCAAAGCTTGGGAAAAGTACCTTCGCAAGGCAGCCAACCAGGTGGATGTACCTGGCTTTAGGAAGGGTAAGGCTCCTCTTACTCTGATCGAAAGAACTCATGGTACTCTATTGAAGGATCACTTCTTGAAAGATAGCGTGAACGACTACTTTGAAGTAGCCGCTAAAGAACATGATATCGATTATCTACTGTTTCCGGACGTGAAAGATGTACAATGGGATAAGGGCTGCGATATGCAGATCAAGATAGAAATCGAGCATGAACCAACCCTCGAATTCAAACAGTTGGACAACCTTGATGTACCCTACAATCCCATCACGCTGGACAGTGAAGTAGATAAATACTTGGAAGAATTGAAACAAAACAACGGAACTGTAGTAGATGCAGATGAAGCCATCGAAAATGATCATGTAAATGTAGAGCTCAGCTTCAGTCTGGAAGGCTCTGAACTTACCAGAAATGCGTCCTTCTTTGCCGGAGAGTACCCCGAACACAGAGCTCTGCCGGAATTGATCGGTAAAAAGATTGGGGACAGCTTTGAAAAAGAACTCAGCGGCATGGATATCAAGCTGGTATCTCGGGACAGTTCTTTAAATCTGCCCAACGCAAGTAATTACACCGTGAAGATCATGATCAACTCCATCGAAAGGATGCAGTATCCGGAGCTCAACGACGACTTTGCCAAAGACATGGAATTTGACGATATGGCAGCTATGCGCGCTAAAATATCCGAAGATATGAGATTGGCAAACGAGCATAAAAACATCGATGTGGCAAACTACGCCATTGTAAATAAACTCTATGTGGACAACAACTTTGAGCTTCCGGTTAAAACCATTGGTTATTTGGCTCAGCAAGAAGCCCAGCGTAATCCAAACAAGCAGTATCATCAGTTTCTGGAATATCAATACAGGATGCAGATCTCTCAAGAGATGGTGACTATGTACATCCTGAACCAGCTACGCAAGCAGATGGAAATTGAGATTAGCGACGAGATGTTCGACGAATATGTGAAGCATGAAGCGATTCTTGCGGATAACACCGTGGAAGCATACAAAGAAAAGCACAAAGACGAGATTTCCGGTGATGAATACCGTAATGGCGTGAAGAACTTCTATATCCTGCGTAAGTTGGCTGAAACTGCCCATTTCTTCATTCCTGAGCCTGAACAGATACCGGAAGAAATCACAGAAGCCGAAGCTGTCGCCGTTGATAGTGACAATGCCGAAGCTAAAACGGAGTAAAAATGAACTATATCCCAATGGTGATCGAACAAGTAGGCCGCGGAGAACGCGCTTATGACATCTACAGCCGGCTGCTAAAAGACCGAATCGTGTTTGTGGGCGGTGGTATAGATGATACAATGGCAAATACGGTCGTAGCGCAATTACTGCATCTGGAAGGCGAGGATGCGTCCAAGGACATCTATATGTACATCAACAGTCCCGGTGGCAGCATCAGTAGCGGATTGGCAATCTATGATACCATGCAATACATTAAGCCTGCTGTTTCCACTATCTGCATCGGCATGGCTGCTTCTATGGCAGCGGTATTGTTGGCAGCGGGAGCAAAAGGTAAACGTACGGCTTTGCCCAATAGCCGGATTATGATTCATCAACCTTGGGGCGGAACTCAGGGAAGAGCAGCAGATATCGAGATTCAAGCGAAGGAAATCCTATACCTGCGTGGTAGAATGAATGAGATACTGCACAATCATACAGGCAAATCCATCGATCAGATTGCCATGGATACTGATCGGGACTATTTCCTGAGCGCAACTGAAGCCATGGAATACGGTCTCATCGACGAGATTCTGGTACGCAGAGACGAAAAATAGGAGAAATAGTTTGGACAAGAATAAAAACTTGAGCTGTTCCTTTTGCGGGCGCAGTGAAGATGATGTGAAAAACCTTATTCGTGGCATTGCCGGTAATATCTGCGATGAATGCATCGAGATGTGCCATACCATCGTAAATGCCAATACTCAGGATAAGGAAATGGAAGACTTCCAAATGCCGTTACCCAGCCAGATTAAAGGCTATCTGGATCAATACGTGATCGGCCAGGATAACGCCAAAGAAATCATCGCCGTAGCGGTCTATAATCACTACAAGCGAATTTTCCGCCAGACCGATAAGGATGAGATCGAATTGGAGAAGAGCAATATCCTCATGATCGGTCCCACCGGCAGCGGAAAGACACTCATCGCTCAGACGCTTGCCCGCTTTTTGAAGGTTCCTTTTGCCATTAGCGACGCAACCACTCTTACTGAAGCTGGATATGTGGGTGAAGACGTGGAGAACATATTGGTGCGCTTGCTGCAAAATGCAGATTATGACGTTGAACGTGCCGAAAGAGGTATCGTTTACATTGATGAGATCGACAAAATCTCCCGTAAAAGCGAGACTCCGTCGATTACCAGAGATGTATCCGGTGAAGGCGTACAACAAGCGCTTTTGAAGATTCTGGAAGGTACCAAGGTGAATGTACCGCCCAAAGGCGGACGTAAACACCCGCAACAGGAATTTATCGAGATCGATACTAAAAACATCCTTTTCATTGCTGGTGGTGCTTTCTTCGGCTTGGAAAAGATCATCAAAGAACGTACTGATAAAAAAGCTATCGGCTTCGATGTGGACTTGGGTATCAAGCAGGATGAGACAAACATCTTTGACCTCACAGGTCCTCAGGATCTGCTTCGTTATGGGCTTATCCCGGAGCTTATCGGGCGCATGCCGGTGATCTGCACTCTACATGAACTTAGTGAAGAGGCTCTGATTGATATCCTCACCGAGCCCAAAAATGCCATCTGCAAGCAATATGTAAAGCTGTTTGAGATGGATGGGGTGCAATTGGGATTTGATACCGAAGCCCTGAAAGAAATCGCTCGCATTGCGTTATCCCAAAAAACCGGAGCCAGAGGACTGCGCTCAATCATGGAACGCTTTATGCTGAGAATTATGTACAGCATCCCGGATCGTGCCGATATCCAGACCTGCCGCATCACTAAAGAAGTTGTATTGGATAAAGGCGATCCAGTATACACCTTTATAAAACCGGTTCGCTCCAAAACAAAGGCGGTAGCCGAATAAGAGTAGCGTGAGATGCAGAGAGTCTCCAGAATAATTGTGGCGCTGATGATGCTAGTCATTAGCGCCTGTTTACATGAACCAGAATTGGAGATACAAAAACAGCGACATATTCTTTATAACTGCCCAACATATAATTCTGGATCAGTCCAAAGCTTATAGTTTTCTCGGCCAAACCAGCTGATGTCGTAGCTCCTCAGTCTTCAAATCCAGAACTGGAACGGGTATCGTCTACCACCAGCATCCAAAGCTTACTTGAATTGTTGAAATATCTCCACTTGTCTCAATTACATTTCTTCTGTTATTGATTAATCTTCTTGACATCAAAAGCGGGAGTATGAGTTATTCTACTTTACAGAATAAGGTTCGTACCTATGAACTGGGAGGTTCACATGAGAAAGTATCACAGAATTATATGTTACTTTGTAGTGATTCTATGTTGCTTTCTTGGTCCTCAGACTGGCCTGGCACGAGCGAATGTTGCTAGAGGAAAGCAGTAGTCACTTACTATCATAGATTTTATCAGCAAGGAAGTTAAAGGCATGAATGCGGATGGGATTGGTGATAAAATGGAGCAAATCTTTAGCTCCGGGCTTTACTCTGATGAGCGCAACTCCGGTTATTGTACACTTTCTGCCAATCGCGGGCTGGAAATGGATCTACCTTCAGCTCACTACCAATATAAGCTTAGAAAGATAAGAGTATATTACGAGAAGAGCCATCCCAAAATGAGCCTGAGTGCGGAATTGAGGATTCAATACAGTTCAGGATCCACATACAATCTACCGCTGAAGATACAATGCCCCGTTACCGGTATCGCAGATTTCTTCCCCGGTTATAATGACAAGGAGTTCTCAGCTTCGGGATATTATTTTGAGCTAAAACCAAAGCAGTCATTGGGCTTGTTCAATTTTGGAGCAAAGGACTATCTTTGCCTGCAGCAGGTTGAACTATTTTGGGAGAATTAAGCTTCCAGCATGTAGCAACTGCTCTGAGATCAGTTTACTAAATAGCTCATCAAATCTTGCAAGGAATTTGCTGGACATAAGCTGCACTACCCAAAAAATGACTCATAGAACTAAGAATACTGAATATGGAGTTTATGATGAAGCAAGAGATTGTGATCCCACGTAGAGAGAAGCTATTGGATTCGCTGAAGGAGTTTGATTCCGTAATCCTCTTTGCCGAGCGTGAAGCAAAACTGGAGAAGTATAAACAAGATAACAATTTCCTTTACCTTACCGGACTTGAAATCCCCAATGCCATCTATTTTGGGCTGAAGACAGGAAATGGCAACAGGGAATGTCTTTTTATCCAACGCAACGATCCCGATCGCATTGTCTGGGAAGGTAAAAAGATGGAGAAAGATGAAGCTGCGGAGATTAGTGGCATCCGGAATGTAATGTATTTAGACGAGTTTGAGTGTTTTTTGTCGGATTATTGTCCGGTTATCTATCGCATCTATTCGAACATTGGCCAGCAAGTGCTAAATGCTCCTCTTTCTTATGCAATGTTCCGTCTGCAACCGGTTCGGGAACGTTATCCCCAGATCGCCATTCAGTGCATCACGGAAGTCATGATGCCGCTGCGCAAAGTTAAAAGTGATTGGGAGGTAGTGCAGCTCCAACGGGCTATAGACATTACCGGCAAAGGTATTATAGACATCCTGGAGTCCGCTCAGGCCGGTATGATGGAGTATGAACTTGAAGCAATTCTGTTTTACCGTATTCAACGCAGCGGCTTGAAAAGCTGGGGATTTGCTCCTATTATCGCGTCGGGAATAAATGCCACCACCTTGCATTACGAAAAGAATGAATGTCAGATAGGTCCCAATGATCTGGTCTTGATGGATGTAGGCGCTTCATACATGAACTATTCGGCAGATATCAGTCGTACATTTCCCATTAGCGGAACATTCACCGAACGCCAGAAACAAGTTTACAGCGCTGTCTTACGCGTGCAAAAGGAAATCATCATGATGATTGCCCCAGGGGTGAAGCTCAGTAATTTGCAGATGAAGACCCGCGATTTGATTGCCCATGAACTGATTGAGCTTGGCCTCATCGAAGAAGCCAAAGATGTTACAAAGTATTATATGCACGGCGTAAGTCACTTCCTGGGTATGGATACTCACGATGTCGGTGGCAGAGAGGCAGTTTTAGAGCCAGGCAATGTGATTACTGTAGAACCGGGAATATACATACCGGAAGAAGTTATCGGGGTACGTATTGAAGACGATGTGCTGGTTACTCAGGCAGGCTATTGTGTACTTAGCCAAAATATCCCCAAGGAGATCGATGAACTGGAAGAGATCATGAAGGCCAAACAATGAAGGCGATTTATCCCGGGACTTTTGATCCCATTACTTTGGGTCATCTGAACATATTGGAAAAGGCTTCCCGTATGTTCGACGAAGTTATTCTAGCTGTTGCGGACTACACTGCCAAGCAGAATTACTTTAGTCTGGAAGAGCGTGTGGAGCTTTGTACACAATCCAGCGCGCATCTTTCGAACGTAAAGGTACTCAATTTCTCTGGATTGGTTGTGGATTTTACGCATTCACAGAATAGTAGAATAATGATCCGAGGTCTTCGTGCCGTTTCAGACTTTGAATATGAGCTTTCGCTGGCCCTTACGAACACGAAGTTGAAACCGGAGATTGAGACCATCTTCCTGGTACCAAGCTTACGATACATGTATCTTTCATCTTCCATGATCCGTCAATTGGCAGAATTGGGTGCTGATCTTCATGACTTCGTGCCCCCAGCTGTGAATCTGGCACTAAAATCCAAATTTAACTAGAGGCATAGTGTATGGCGAAAAGAAAGGACAACAGCGAACCAAGCAGCATTTCCGAGCGTAAGCTCCCTTCAGACATCAATGCCGAAGCCGCAGTGTTATCTGCCATGGTGATAGATGCTGATGTAGTTAGCAAAGGCATCGAGAAACTGCAGGAGGGATTCTTTGCCAGAACTGCACACAAGCTGATCTTCAGAACCATCTGTGAGCTTTTCAACGATGGCATCGAAGTGGACGTGCTTACACTAATCAACAGGTTGGAGCGAAACAATCATCTGGAGAAGATTGGCGGTATCCCATATATAAATGAGATTGCAGACATTGTAGTCTCCAGTGCGAACTTCGAGTATCACCTGAACATTGTAACCGAACAAGCCCTATTGAGACACCTTATCGTGGCATGCAATGGCATCATTGAATCTTGCTATAGCTCTGTTTCCCCTGTAAAAACAATAGTTGATGAAGCTGAGCAAGCTATCTTTTCCATTGCAGAATTGCCCCATCATCAAGGCTTTATAAAGATCGACCAAATCTCAAATGAAGTCCTGCACAATATCGACCAGATTGCTTCCACCAAATCCCCGGTTACCGGTATCGGAAGCGGTTTTGGGGATCTGGACCGGCTTACCGGAGGTTTCCGTCCCGGACAGTTCATTATCATCGCTGCCCGACCCGCTATGGGGAAGACTTCTCTGGCTTTGAACATAGCTTCGCATGCAGCAGTAAACCTGAAAAAGAAAGTAGCGATTTTTACCATGGAAATGGCTGCGGATGAAGTAATTATGAGGATGTTCTCATCTGCCTCCGAGGTCAATATGGATAGCATGCTCAAGGGCTACGGGATGAACGAAGAGAAATTGACCCGAATCATGCAGGCGGCGGAAGTACTGGGCACAAAACATATTTACATTGATGAATCAGGAACCAATACTCCGCTGGATATCCGAGCCAAGACCCGACGTCTTGCCGCAGAAGTGGGAGGTTTGGACCTGATAGTGATCGACTATTTGCAACTGATGGGGCTAACCAAAGACAGGGATAACCGTCAACAGGAGATTTCCGAGATATCTCGCGCAATGAAGGTACTGGCCAAAGACATGAAGATCCCCGTGATTGCTCTGTCGCAATTGAACCGAATGCTGGAAAACCGCGAAGACAAGCGTCCCCGGCTGGCGGACTTAAGAGAATCTGGAGCTATAGAGCAAGATGCCGACTTGGTGATGTTTATCTATCGCGATGAATACTACTACCCAGAGAAGACGGAAAAGCCCGGTATTGCGGAGATCATCATTGGCAAAAACCGTCATGGCTCTACCGGCTCTACTGATCTGGGTTTTGATAAGGAATATACCCTGTTCAGATCTTTGGATCTGAGCGAAGACCGCTGATATGTGGGCAGATCTGTTTGCAGGGATTGGTGAGTATAGCATCTTCATTGGTCGCAGTCTGCGCGGATTAAAGGCTTTACCTAGGCGTCGCCTGGAATTCCTGATCCAGTTCAAGCGGATTGGTTACGATTCATTGTTTCTGATAATGCTTACTGCCGCTTTCACCGGTTTGGTTACTGCTCTGCAGGCAGTATATCAATCCAAAGGTTATATCCCCCTGAATCTGTTAAGTGTACTGATCGGAAAATCGACCATGGTAGAGCTTGCACCAGTGCTCACAGCTCTGGTTCTTACCGGCAAGATCGGTGCGGCTATGGCAGCGGAGATCGGCTCCATGAAGGTTAGTGAACAGATCGATGCTCTGCACAGCATGAATGTAAATCCACACGAGTTCTTGTATATGCCACGTATTCTTGCTGGAGTGGTGACTTTTCCCTTGATCACCATATTTGCCAATGCCATCAGCATCCTCTGTGCCTGGTACTTTTCTTTTCTCAGATATGGTCTTCATTATCATACGTTTTTTACTGGAATGAGAGCTTACTTCGAGCCCTTTGATCTATGGAGCGGCTTGTTGAAATCCATCGTATTCGGTTTCATCATCACTTCTTTGGCTTGTTTCTTTGGCGATCGTAGTTATGGAGGCGCTGAGGGTGTAGGTAGATCCACCACGCAGACAGTTGTTTACAGCTCTGTAGCGATCCTTATTATGGACTTTATTGTAGCATGGATTCTATTCGGATCGATGTAGGTACCTTTATTCTGGCATTGTTGCTGCTTTTCCAATTTGCTTGTACGAAGGAAGAGCCCCAAGCATCCGCAGATAGTAAATCTGCGCAGTCTGGTCTCCTCAGGCTGGCTGTTACCAAAGAGTTTCGCAGTTCCGGGCTGGAAGCTACAATTATCCCCGAATTTGAGAAAGAACTCAAATGCAAGGTAGAGCTAAGACTCTACGAAAATCATGCATCGCTTGCTCAGGGTTTTATTGACGCCGCAGACAGTCTGGACGTGGTTCTGGGTATTCCTTCGGCATTCTCTGCATTTCTGGATCCGGAAGTACATTTTAGCCCCTATTTACCCAAAGCAGTGGACGAGATGAACCGGGATTGCGTGGAGGATCAAGATTATCGCCTTATTCCCTACGGCTTTTCTTACCTGGGTTTGCTCTACAATAGTGAGTTGCTTGCAGAAGCGCCAAAATCCTTCGGTGAGTTGCAGGACGATAAATACCTGAATCAGATGGCTATGGTAGATCCCTCTCACAGCGGTCCGGGCAGGGCTATGCTGCACTGGTGTATGGCTCTTTTCGGTAAAGAAGGTTATCCTCAGATGCTGCGGGCATTACGCAAGAATGTATTTCGCAATTATTCCAGTCAGGCAGAAGCGTTGGCTGCCGTCAATAGCGGCGAATGTACCATGATGCCCGGATTGATCACTTTGGCAGCCAGGCAGAATGAGCAAATGCAAGAAACCAGCAAATTGGATTTTAAAGTCTTTAGTGAGGGAAGCTATTTGTACTCGGAGTGTATCGCAATCTTGCAAGAATCCCAAAATCCAGCCTTAGCAGGTGCTTTTGTGGATTTTATCCTCAGAGAATCTGCTCAGAAGATGATTGTGTATAAACTGGGGCTTTTCCCTGCAAATCGGAAAACACTGCTCCCCACGGCTTTTAGTCGTGTGCCGCTCTCACCCTGGCTGGTAAATTCCAGCTTGACCAATGTTCAGATCGCAGAACACACGGAAGAATGGCTGGATGACTGGGCGTTGATTTTCGGCGGTTACTAGCCCTGTTGTCCCCCTGTTGTTCAACGTACCATGAAGCAGATATCATCCCGTTATCAAGCAGTGTTCACTCGATCATGACAGCTTTATATCAGATTCAGCACCGGATAATGTATAGGGAGGGAGTATGGGGCGACAGAGTGGTAAAAGTAGTTCAAACCAGGTTTACATCATCGGTTCTGGCAAAGACCTTGACGGATTTTCAGCAGATGAAAAGCCTTGCTGGAAAGAAGGAGTAATCTTATGAAAGTAGATACCATAATAATAAATGCCGGGCAAATAGCTACCATGCAAAGCGCTCACAAGGGCAAATATGGCGCAGAGATGAATGATGCCGGAATCCTGAAAAACGCAGGTATCGCAATCCACGACGGAGTGATCGTCGAGATTGGTTCCAGCGCTGAAATAGAAGCTAAATACAACTGGGATGAGGCAATAGACGCCAAGGGTTGCTTCATTAGCCCCGGTTTTGTGGATAGTCATAGCCACCCAGTGTTCGTACACACTCGAGAAGATGAATTTGCTATGCGTCTTGCTGGAAAAAGCTACGTGGAAATAGCCTTGGCCGGAGGTGGGATTCGCAGCAGTATAGCTTCGGTAAGAGCAGCATCGGTTGATGAATTGGTGGAGCTTTCCTTACCTCGAATTAAACGTATGATTGAACTGGGTACTACGACCCTGGAGGCCAAGAGCGGTTATGGGCTGGATACCGAGAGCGAACTGAAACAATTGGAAGCGATCAAGCGTTTGAACGAGACTCTTCCCATCGATATTGTTGCGACCTTTATGGGTGCTCATGAGTATCCGGCGGAATACAAGAACGATCATGAAACCTACCTAAGGTTACTCACCGACGAGATGATCCCTGCGGTTGCAGAACAGGGAATTGCGGAGTTTTGCGATATCTTCACCGAGGCACACGTCTATAGCATCGATGAATCCCGGAGAGTAATGAGCAAAGCCAAGGCTGCTGGCATGAAATTAAAAATGCATGCGGATGAGATCGAGGCCATTGGCGGTGCAGAGCTTGCAGCGGAAATGGGCTGTATCTCCGCAGATCATCTGGGGGCTTGTTCGGATATTGGGATCAAGCTGATGAAGGAAGCCGGTGTAGTACCGGTGCTTTTACCAGCGACTCTGTTTTCGCTGAGATCAAAGACTTACGCCCGTGCCCGTGATATGATCAATAGTGGTCTACCCGTAGCTATCGCAACGGATTACAATCCGGGAAGCTGCAATTGTGATAGTATGGCTCTTACCATGAGCCTGGCATCGCTACAGATGGGAATGAGCCCCACTGAGTCCATGTGTGCGGCTACAATCAATGCCGCTTGTGCTTTGGACAGACAGGGCAGTATTGGCTCTTTGGAAGCGGGAAAACTTGCGGACATCATCATGTGGGATATTCCCGGACTGAACTTCATTCCTTACCATCTGGGCTCTTCTCACATCCTCAGAGTATTGAAAAGGGGAAAAACAGTTTTTAGCACGCAGAGATATGGCACTAAATAGTTACAACATTTCGGACACACTGCATCACTCCAGACGCTTTCTGCTATATAAAGCAAGCAGAATCAGCGATGGCAAACAGGTATTGATAAAAACTCAAGATCCTGCTCAGATTACCGATAGAAACCTTGCGGAAAGCCTGAAATCAGAAGCAACACAAGCACTGAACCTGGAGCATCCAAACATCCGTAGAACTATCGGATGCTTCGAAGAAGGGCTGGGAGTTTATCTCGTTGCCGAGTTTGCAGAGGGTAAGGCTCTGGGTGAAATCCTGTCAAACAGACAACCGGAAGTAAGCGAAGTTCTTGCCTGGGCAAAAGGTATTTTAGCTGCTTTGATATATGCGGAAGAGCGGGGATTGGTACACGAAAACCTGAATCCATACAATATTGTGATAGATTCATCCGGTAATCCAAAGCTGATCGGGTTCGGTAAGAATCGACCGGCATGGAAGCACTCGGAGGGTAATTTCAAGTATCCTCTGCCGATCCTTTATGTAGCTCCGGAGATCTTTAATACTACCCGGTCTCATAGCAATTCTGATCTCTATTCCTGGGCAGTGATTGTGTATCAGGCAATGTGCGGACAACTGCCCTGGAAACTGGATAGTTTTAGCTCGCCCGAAGAACAAAAGCATCAAAGCTTCAGCAGGGCAATACAGTTGCCGGGAATGGGGAGGATGCCGGATTGGCTGTATGGCATTCTATTGAGTTGCCTAAAGCTGGATCCCTATGAACGCACAGAGAATCCCAAAGCTTTGCTTGAGTTGTTGCAAAATGAAATGCCGGATTATGATTGGGCATTTCCAGAAACGTCAGGCGAGACTCAAGATGAAGCTCCAGAAGATCAAAGCACGGCTGCAGAGAATACCACCATCGAGCATCCAGCGGAAGATGATTCCCCTGATGAACCCGAAATAGAAATTATACAGATATCTCCCTTTATCGCACCTGAACCTGATGGCACCCTGATCTCACAAATATTGGCCAAAGCTGAAGCTGAGATGAATGTATCTCCAAATCCCGGGGAAGAGCTTATCCCTGAAGCGGTTGTAGTATCTCCCCTCCGTCCCCCGGAACCAGATCCGGCCTTGATAGCTGCCATCCTTGCTAAAACAGAACTGATACCGCCTGTCCCAGAAATTTTAGAAGATCAAATCGAAGAACAACCGTTACAACCCTCTCTGGAGCCAAGTGAAGAAGAAAAGCCCATATTTGAGGCTCTAAAAGAATCTCTGGATGCACCGGCAGAAAGCATGCCTGCACCGAATCATATCCTTGATGAGCAGAGCTTTGGGGATGAGACAGCAGTAGAGAACATCGAAATAGAAAACATCGCACCGGAGATGGTTGTTTCAGAACCACTGCTTCCCAAGGAGCAGGACCATCTGAGTTCTGTGAAACCAGAACCCGAAGTGGTTCCCAAACAGGATGATGTACCTTCTGTCCAGAATAAGCACACAGTAAAGTATGAACCTATCGAGATTCAGGAAGAAGAGCATCTTGACATCGGTTCTATGAAGAAAACCTTTCGGATATTGATGATTATGAGCCTCTTGATTGGTTTGTATGTTCTGGTGCAATATGTTCTCTTGAGGGAAAGACCCAGTTTTATAAGCCCGGAACCGGATATTGAGATAGAAGAAATTTTGAAGCAAGAGTTAGCAGAAAATCATCCAATCGAGATGCTGCTTGTCCCTGCTGACACATTGATCATGGGGAGTATCGGCCCTGATGCCGAAGCAGACGAATTTCCTCTGCTTACAGTTCCGCTGAAGTCATTTATGATCAGTGCTACTGAGATCTCTCAGAAGCAGTGGAAAATGGTGTTCGAAAACAACCCTTCGCTGTTTAAGGGCGATGATCTGCCGGTGGAGAATGTGTCTTTCTACGATGCTATTGAGTTCTGTAATGCCAAGAGCCTGAAGGATGGGCTATCTCCGGCTTATGACTACCTGGGAGCTGAAATTGTCTGCGATTTTGAAGCAAACGGATATCGCTTGCCCACAGAAGCGGAATGGGAGTTTGCCGCAAAGGGGGGAGACGGTATGGACTTCTCGCTGTACAGCGGCTCAAACATTGCTCCGGAAGTGGCATGGTATGCTCAAAATTCTGGGGCTGAAAGCCATAAGGTGGGCTCAAAAAAAGCTAATGCACTGGGTTTATACGACATGAGCGGCAATGTCTTTGAATGGGTCTGGAACTGGTATGCACCTTATAGCCATAGGATATCAAATCATTATCTAGGCCCTGAGACTGGAACGGACAAAGTAATCCGGGGAGGCTCATGGTATCATAACGATACTCTATTACGTAATACTGCCAGGCTATACGCAAAGCCCTTTTCCAAGACATCCTATATTGGTTTTAGAGTGGTTCGCAGCAAGTAAGGTTCAAGTGGATAAAACTCTCACAATAAAAGGATCTCCGGCAGGGGGTTACCGAAGATCCTTTGGTTTTGGATTCGCAGTACAACTCTTGGGGGGAGAGTTGTTCCTGCAGAGATTAGGAACTAATCCAGAGCTTTTAAAAAGCTGGGAACATCTGTGCGCAGAGCTTTAATCCTATTTGTATCGTTAGCTCCGGCAGAAACGCTCTTTTCTTCCTCAGTATTCTTGTTTATTCCCAGAGTTCTGAAGATGTCTTTTACATCGTCTTCAATGGAAGTAGCCGATATGTCTGGTTTCATATTTTCAACTTTAGGACTTTCAAAACTAGGAAAATCTACTACTTTACCGCTCAAATTCTCCTTCTCAAGTCCAGTAGCAATAATGGTTACGGAGATCTTGCCAGTCATATTGGGATCCAAAATTGCGCCCATAATGATGTTAGCGCCTTTTCCGGTTTCATTTACAATCACATTGGATACATCGGCAAATTCGTTCATCAAGATGTCCTCTCCGCAAGTGATGTTCAAAAGCAGGGATTGGCATCCAGAAAGGCTTACATCCGAAAGCAGCGGGTTGCTGATGGCAAGGCGTGCGGCATTGATGGCACGGTTCTCACCTTCGGCTAATCCTGTCCCCATCAAAGCATAACCCATATTCTGCATCACAGCTTTCACGTCTGCAAAATCCACATTGATGAAACCAGTGATGGTGATGATGTCGCTAACCGCTTTGGCAGCTTCGTAGAGCACATTATCGGCATTATTGAAAGCGGTCTTAAGCGTGGCATTGCCATATATCTCACACAGTTTATCATTTGGTATCACGATCAGGGTATCCACATATTCACTAAGGTGACGAATGCCATGATCTGCGTTTTCCTCGCGCTTTTTCCCTTCAAAGGGGAAAGGAGTGGTTACTATTCCAAGAGTTAGAATGCCCATTTCACGGGCGATCTTGGCGATAACTGGAGTAGCTCCGGTACCAGTACCTCCGCCCATTCCAGCGGCCAGGAAGATCATATCTGCGCCATCAAGGTTGGATTTAATGTCGTCCTTGGATTCTTCGGCACTACGCGAGCCTACTTCAGGGTTGGCCCCGGTTCCCAAGCCACGGGTGAGCTTCTTTCCCAGTTGCAGTTTCATCTTGGCTTTGCTTTTGGATAGATCATCGATGTCAGTATTTGCGGCAATAAATTCCACACCGCCCAGCTCGTTTTCGATCATGGCATTTATGGCGTTTCCGCCTGCTCCGCCAACTCCTATAATCTTGATGTTGGTTCCTACTTGTGCCGGTCTTTCGTCAAATTCAATCATTGGTTCCCCCTAGCTGAAGTCTTTAAATATTTTTTTAATTGTATCTACAAATTTGCTGTTACCCAGGTTTCCGAGATTAAAACTGCGGGCCTGAGGTTCATGTTCAAACTCAGATGCGAAATAGAGTATGCCTACTGCTGTGGCAAAGCCGGGATCATCCAGTCTTGAGGTCATACCTTCCAGGCGGGACAAATCCGGTTTTGCGATCTTTACCTGCAGGTTGAAAGCGTTGTTTATCGCTTTATCGATGCCCTGTAGATTGGCGCTACCACCGGATAATATTACTCCGGCAGTCACCAATTCTGGTGTATAATAGTCTTTACTGCGATTGTAACACAAAGCTAGGATCTCCTCTACTCTGTGCTGGATAACATGGCTTACGAGGTATTGTGGCCTTCTAGTTCCGGCTCTACCGCTTATGCCTTCCACGTCAATCTCCAGAGATTGGTCAATTTCACTGGCGATCGCGTTACCAAATTGGGTTTTGATATATTCAGCACTTGCAATAGTGGTTTTAAGCCCGATGGCCAGATCTTCGGTGATGGATGCACCAGCCATGGGAATCACGATTACTTTTTCCAAGGCTCCACGATTGTAGATCGATATATCGCAAGTGCCTCCGCCTATATCCATCAGAATAGCACCCAACCGGCGTTCATCCTCCGATAAAACACTGTTACTCAAGGCGACATGGCTGAGCACATAATTATCCGGATCCATCTCGTAACCGGCGAGTTCGATGCATTTACTGAGGTTTCGCATTGGAGTAAGTTCGGAGAGTATCGTAAGCACCTTTGCAGTTAGATGAAATCCGCTCATGTTTACGGGATTGCGTATATCGTCCTGAGAATCTATGATGTAATCATGCGGGATGCCATGCAGGATCTTGTGACGTTCAAATCCCTTCTGGATTTTTACACTGTTCTTGGCGTCATCAATCACTTGTTCCACATGCTCCAGACTGATCTCTCCCGGTTCATTTGGGGTATCCGAAGGGATCGAGATTCTGCCGTCTCCCAACTGAGTGCGGATATGGTCTCCGGTAATGTTTGCATATATGTTTATCGCGTCGGTATCTGCGGCTTTTTCGGCTTCTTCAATACATTTGGCGATCTGGTCGGAAAGGGCCTGTATATCTTTTACAATGCCCCGCTGGATGCCAGCAGAAGGACACTGCCCTATTCCCAAAACCTCCAAACGATTGTTGGCAAGTGTCTTGGCGATGATCGTTCTCACCATAGTGGAACCGATATCCAAGGCGGTAATAATGGTATGCTTCATTTGTCTCCTGCCTTTACAACTACTTGGTTGTCATAACGGAGGTCCACTACACTGCGGCGGGAAATATTGCCGTTGTCCTGTACGAACTGGTAGCGCCTCAGCTGGTCTGAAAAGTCTGTTTCCCCCGGAATGATGCGGGTGCCGTAGCGGGCGTCGATGATGTTTATGGTATTATCTATCATATAGTATTCGGAAATAATAGGGAGGTAATCCGGAGCCTGTTGCATTATCATAAGATGGGTCTTCAGTATCCTGTTCAAATCTGGCTTTGCCAGCTTTACTCCAGCCTTCAGCTGATTGTCTGTGTAGTATGAACTATATATTGGGATATCTTCTTGGTACACTTTACCATAACGCTCCAGCACAATGGCTTCTGTGTCGATTGGATAGAGGTCACCTTCAAAGCTTTTTACATATAGTATACCTTTGCGTTCGTTGATTTGGATCTCGATGGTGCTCAGTAAATGGCGCTTAACTTTTAAGCTCTTGATGCGGGAGATTTTACCGAGCTTGTTTTTGATCTCTTTCTTAGGTACCCTGAAGAGATTCATACCCACATAAGACTCACATTGCGATATGATCAAGGAATCCGGGACTGCGGTATTACCTTCCACAATAATCTGATCTACTTCAAAAAAGGGCAGATGGCGCAGGGCATACCAACAGCCGTAGCCCACAGCCATAACTGCAAGCATACATAGGCTAAAATATAGGTAATACCTGCTGTTTCCTCTGCGCTTTCTTTCTTTCATCTAGATACCTTATTGTTATTTAATGTAGTTAGAGTTTTACTATAGATTTGTTCAGAAAAAGTAAAAAGCTCATAACTTACTACTTTTTTAGTCCTTACTGTTTGTGTCAACTATTTTCTTAAGTTTGTTGAGGATTTCTTCACCGTATTGCCAGATGTTGCCTGCCCCGATGGTGATCAAGATGTCATCCTGCTTCAATAATGCTATGGTTTCATCCACTATCTTGTCATTATCTTCGATAGTGTGTACCTGATGATGACCGCTTTGAATGGCAACATCAGCGATGAGTTTGGAACTGATTCCAGGGATGGGCAATTCTCGGGCTGGATAAATCGGAGCAAGGATCAGACAGTCACAACTGAAGAATGCTTTGCCAAATTTCTCATAGAGATCACGGGTGCGAGAGAAAAGATGGGGTTGAAACAAGGCGACAATGCGACGGTCAACGCTATCTTTAAAACCTTCTAAGGTCGCCATAATCTCGGTGGGATGGTGAGCGTAATCATCATAAACGGTTATGCCCTGGGCTTCTCCTTTCAGTTCAAAACGACGGTAAACTCCATTGAAAGCAGCCATACCTTCCTGGATGCTATGAAAGGGCAGATCCAGTTCCAAACCTATGGAGGCAGCAAGTAGGGAGTTTTGGATGTTGTGCTTTCCGGAAACATTCATGGAGATACGCCCAAGCTTGTAACCCTTGTAAGAGAGATCATAGCTTGCCTGAAAGTCTTTCATTACAATGTTTAAAGCCTGCACATCTGCTTGTCGGGAAAGTCCGTAGGTTACGATCTTTTTGTTTATCTCCGGGAGAATGGATTGCACTCCGGGATCGTCCAGACAAGCGATCACGCTACCAAAGAATGGTACTTTATTCGCATATTCTATGAAAGCTCCCTTGATGTCGTCCAGATTGCGGTAGCAATCCAAATGATCTTCATCTACGTTTGTAATGCCAGCGATACAAGGAGAGAGCGAGAGAAAGCTGTGATCGTATTCATCGGCTTCCACCACAATGTACTTTCCAGAGCCCATTACGTTGTTCGAACCGAAGTTCTTTACTTTGCCGCCTACGATGATGGTGGGATTCAATCCTGCAGCTTCCAGCACCAATCCTGCCATGGAAGTGGTAGTGGTCTTGCCATGTGTACCGGATACACCGATTGAGAAGCTCATGCGGGTGATCTCAGCCAGCATTTCTGCCCTGCGAATAACCGGTATCTTCATTGCTTTGGCTGCTACAATCTCCGGATTGTCATCTTTTACCGCAGAGGATTTTACTACCACGTCGGCGTTCTCAATTATTGTAGGGTCGTGACCCTCAGTTACTTGGATGCCAAGGTCTTCCAAGTGACGCGTGAGTTCGGTCATCTTCATGTCGGAGCCGCTAATCTCGAGTCCCTGGTTGAAGAGGAATTCTGCGATACCGCTCATACCGATGCCGCCAATTCCGATGAAGTGTATCTTTTTGGTTCTGCCAAGCATAACTTCTCCTTAGTAAAAGCTTAGAATATCCGTTACTATCTGCTCAGTTGCCGTGTTTGCAGGCAACGCAAGCAGAGCCTTACGAAGTTTATCCGGTTCAACTTTTTTTATAGTTGCCAAGAGGTTCTGTGGGTTCAGTTCACTCTGTACCAATAGTTCCGCCACTCCCTTGTTCTTTTGTGCCAGTGCGTTGTAATACTGATGGTTTTCCGCTGCGGTGGGTAGAGGTATCAGAATCGCAGGCAACGCCGCTGCTTCCAATTCGGCGATGGTCATGGCTCCAGCACGAGTTATTGCAAGATTCACCTTCTTCATCATATTACTCAGTTCACTGTTAAAATCAAAGATATACAAACCTTCTTTGCCATTATGCTGTTTATAGAATTGCTTGTAGGTCAGGCTTCCAGTTTGCCAGAGGATCTGCCATCCACTACTTAGCAATTCACCTACGACACTGGACACTACGCTGTTAATTGCCAGTGAGCCTTGTGAACCTCCAGAAATCAATATTGTGGGTCGATCATCTTTCAAACCAAGAGTAGTCAAACTGAATCCGGTATCCCGCACGGACTCCAGGATGGGTATGCCAAAGTTCTTAAGCTTTGCTTTTGGAAGGTAAGGACGGCTCTGTTCAAACGATATATAGGTGCGGTGAAGGTATCTGGACAAATACCTGGTGGTGAGTCCAGGATAGGAATTGCTTTCGTGAAGAAAACAGGGCACTTTATGGCTAATGGCGGCAATAGCTACTGGTCCGGATACAAATCCTCCGGTTGTGATGACGCCGTCTATGTGTTCATCCTTCAGAATTCTGCGGGATTTCAATATGCTTCCTGCCAGATAATAGGGAAAGAGTAGATTGTCTGGATTCAGACTGCGGTACAGCTTTTGCACTTTGATAGGGAAGAAAGAAAGACTATGCTTCTGTGCCAGGCGCTCTTCCATACTGGAAGCATTGCCGATAAAGATGCATTCGTGACCCCGGGACTTCAATTCTCTTGCCAGGGCTATTGCAGGCACAATGTGCCCACCGGTTCCACCAGCACCGAAAGCAAATCTCACAAAGTCCTCCTTTGCGCACTGATATTCAGGATTACCCCTACAGCTATACTGTCCATCAGTAGAGCGCTACCGCCATAGCTGATGAAGGGAAGTGTGTTCCCCGTGGGCGGAAGAATGCTCATAGCCACGCCTGTATTAACCAACACATTACAATATATGTTCATTGCCATACCGGCAGCGAGGAATTTTAGATAGTTGCTATCCTGTTTCTCAGCCATTATCAGACTGGCAAAAAAGAGTGTGGTGTGCAGGAGAAATACGATCATAGCACCAAGGTATCCGGTCTCTTCGCCGATGATGGTAAACACATAGTCTGTACGTGCTTCCGGTAGATAATAATGTTTAGCACGTCCACGGGCAAGACCGGTACCCAGAAAACCACCACTGGTGAGAGCGGTAAGGCTCTCCCGTACCTGATAATCCGCACTATCGGAATCGGAGAGATCTCGCTCTGGAAAGAATAGACTGTACTTTTTATAAGTTCTCATTCTCTGCATACGGAAACTATCGCCTTGGGTGATAATCAGTAGTCCTGATACAAGACCCAGCCCCAGGATGACCAGTAGGATGCGTTTGCGGATGCCTGCATAGAAAAGCATTCCTATCAATGCCATTCCACCGATAATGATAGCTGAAAGATGCTTTTCTATCAATATAAGGATGAAGACTATAGCGGTCAACAAGGTTAATTCCGGGAAATTGCACGGAAAGTGTAGGATACTTTTGGTATCTCTCAGTAGTTGTTGCTTTTTGTCCAGAACATTGGCATAGAAGAAAACCAGAGCAATGCGGGCGAAGAATGAGGGTTGAAAACTGAACAGACCGAAGTTGATCTGGCGCGTTGCCCCCTTGATGGTCGAGCCTTTTACAAGCACCCATACCAGCATTACTATGGCCAAATACACCAACCAGGTATTAGTGAAACGCAGTTTGGGCAGATCAATGAAATAGAGAATGAAGATGGCAACTGTAGCAGATATGCCAATAAAGATAAGATGACGATAGAAATATGCCATCGAGCTTTGTACGGATGTGATGTCCACCATCACGATCAAGCCCACCAGGCACAAAGCCAGATAGCATAGAAATATAGTGCGGTCGAAACCGACGATGTAGGTACTAAGCCTGTTCCTTTTCACGTTTCAGTTTCCTTACGATTTCCTTGAATGTATCGCCCCGTTGTTCAAAGTTCTTGAACTTATCATAGCTGGCACATGCAGGACTAAGCACGATATTCTCCCCAATTGTGGCCTCTTCGAAAGCCATGTGGATGCAGTCTTCGAAATCGTCAACCAAGACCATGGGTACTTTCCCCAGCCATGCTTGCTGCATTTTATAACGCGATTCTCCGGTTATATACGCTCTGATGACATGCTCCTGAAGGTTCTGTGTAATCTGAGCGTAGTCCTCTCCTTTATCCGAGCCACCTAATATTATGCGGATTGGACGATCGAAGGATTCCAAAGCACAGCGAACGGAATCAGTGTTTGTGGCCTTGGAATCGTTGTAGAAATTTACTCCGTTTACACTCTCTACATACTCCAGACGATGTGGTAAAGCCTGGAAAGACTTCATGTTCTGCATCACGGAGGGGATATCCATTTCCAGTGCCTGAGCGCAAAGCAGTGCTGCCATTGCATTCAGATGATTGTGAGGACCCTTTATAGGAAGTTCGAATATGGACATCTGGTATTCTCCTAAATGGATGAACTTGCCGTCTAGATGTGCGGGAGCGTTCTTTGCCTCTTTACTAAAGTATAATTTCCAAGCTTTTAGATTGTCTGACCGGCGCACAATTTCTTCGGAATCAAGGTACAGCACAGCGAAATCCTGTGCCGTCTGATAGCGGAAGATACGCATTTTACTGTTACAATAATCACCAAAGCTTTTGTATCTGTTTAAATGATCTGGACTGAGATTCAAGAGGACTGCCACATGTGGAGCAAAACTGGTGATGAGATCTAGCTGAAAGCTGCTGATTTCCAGCACTATGTACTCAATTCCGGGTTTATGAATGGGGAAGGAGCAAAAAGCATCTCCGATGTTACCAGCCAGGATGCACTTCCTTCCTGAATTCTTGAGGACATGATAGATCAGTGAAGCGGTAGTGCTTTTCCCGTTCGATCCGGTTACTGCTATCACCTGGCTATCTGGGGCTTTTATCTGCCAGCCGAACTCGATCTCAGAGATCAGCTTGATTCCCTTTTGTCTGCCTTTTCTAATAATAGGTGCATTCAGGGGGATACCCGGGCTCACAATCCATGTATCAAGTTCCAGAAGTCTGTCGCTATGCCCGCCAAATTCGCATTCGAAATCCCGGGTTAATGCTTCAGAGGATTCGATCTTTTCTGCAGGTAAGAGTTCACTCAAGAAGGCTTTTCCGCCCAAATCCTTGATCTTGTATGCGGCTGCTATGCCACTGCGTGCCAAACCCAATATGCCATACTTCACTGAGGTGTTAAACATTAGTAGTCCTTTATCGAAGTTTAATAGTGCTCAAACCAATGGCGACCAGCAGGATTGCCACAATGTAGAAACGGATCACAATCTTGGTCTCGTGGATGCCCTTCAATTCGTAGTGATGATGAATGGGCGCGCACAAGAATAATCTGCGCCCTGCACCATACTTTCTTTTAGTATATTTGAACCAGTATCTTTGAAAGATCACGCTGAAAGTCTCCACAACGAATATAAAGCCGATGATGACCAGGAAAATCTGCTCTTTCAATAGAACGGATATCACAGCCAAAATGCCACCCAAAGCCAGTGATCCGGTATCACCCATAAACACTTGTGCGGGATAGCTATTGTACCACAGAAAACCGATCAGTGCTCCCATCATGCCGGATATGAAAACCGTGAGTTCACCGGCATTATAGATGTACTCCAGATTCAGATAGTCTGCTGTGATGAAGTTGCCTTTCAGATAGCTCATGATACCCAGTCCCAAGGCAGATAAAGCCAAGGTTCCGGCAGCCAAACCGTCCAGACCATCGGTGAGATTAACCGCGTTTGAACTACCTGTGATCATGAACACCACGAAAGGAATAAAGAGCCAGCCCAGAGGCAGGATCAGGTTCTTAAAGAAGGGTATCTGCAAGTTTGTGATCTGATCTGCCGGAGATGAACTGTAGTATATGGCCAAGGTGAGGATGAGAGCTATGGATATTTGCCCCCAGAGCTTATACTTTGGGATCAGGCCTTTCTTTGCTTTTACAAAGTTCTTCAGGTAATCATCCAAAAATCCCAGAACACCAAGCCATACGGTACTCAGATACATCATCAGGATGGCGGAGTTGGTCAGGATGTTCCAAAACAGGGAAGCCACCAACATTGCTACCAAGATGATTAAACCTCCCATCGTAGGTGTTCCTGCTTTTATCCTGTGCTTCTCAGGCATATCTTCATCGATGCTTTCTACTGCTGATTTCCTTTTTAGCATCCGTATGAAAGGCGGACCAAAGAGTAAGGTGCAGACTAGCGCTGTAATAAAGGCACCGATGGAGCGAAAGGTTACATAACGAAACACGTTGAAAATGATCGAGTAATCGGCTAAAGGGTATAGAAGGTGATACAACATCAGGCTTCTCCTCTCAGGCGCGGCAGTATTCTCTCCAGGTGAATACCGTGGGATGCTTTCACCAGGATAACAGCATTTTTGGGGAAGAGAGGTAAAGCTGCCATCAACTCTTCAGTGCTGTTGAAGTGCTTGGAACTGTCATTCTGAAAATAGCGGGAATAATCTCCCACGCTATAGACATCTTGCTCGTCGCTATCGGCGATGATTGCCCCAATCATGCGGTGATACATCTCTGCGCTGGCGCCCAATTCCAGCATATCTCCCAAGATCGCGAAGTGAGGCATTTCGGGATGAAGATCGTGCCAAAACTCCAGTGCAGACCGCATCGATACCGGATTTGCATTGTAGCAATCCACTATTAGAAATCCTTCGTGGAGCTTTTCGATTTGCATTCTCATATCCAGCTTGATCTCTTTTAGTATCGCTTGCTGTATCTCTTGATTGTCATATTCCAGAGATTGTGCCAAGGCTATGGCAAAAGCTGAATTTATCACATAGTATGGAGCCTTGTAGGGAATTATCCATTTGTCGTTATTAAGTCTAAAGCGCATACCTTGTTGGTGTCCATGCACATCGCTGATGGCATAATCTGCATCTGGAGAATAACCTACCGAGATTCCATCATTTTTATATGGAGCAAAGCGTTCGTCATCGGCGGGGTAAAGGCGCAAGTTTAGAGCCCGGTGGAAGAGAACGCATTTCTCTTTGAAGACCCCGTTTTCATCGCCAAAATACTCCAGGTGAGAGGGCCCGATATTCAGGATAATGCCTGCATCCGGCATTATTGTATCCGCCAATTGAGCGATTTCTCCAAAGTGATTGGTGCCGATCTCAAAGACTCCATAATGATGATCGGGCTCCACCCGCAGGATAGTCTTACAAAGCCCAATCAGGTTGTTTTCATTTCTGGCAGTCTTCAAAACCTTCTTACGCGATGCCAGGATCTGGGATATCAGTTCTTTGGTTCCGGTCTTGCCTGTCGATCCCGTGAGTGCTATTTTAAAAAGATCAAACATTTGCAGATACTTGCGCAGGATCTCTGCCATCACGTTCCCGGGATTATCGCACCTGATATAATGCTCTTCATATATAGTATCAATGCTACCCACTGCCATGTTGTCAGGATCCGCCAATACATTGTCCACAAAGCGGTTGCCATCGAAGCTGTCTCCCTTGATGGCGAAAAAGACACTGCCTGGCTTGATGGAGCGACTATCGGTAGATACATAACGATAGTACTGAGCTTTTGTATATCCGGTTTCCTGAGGAGTATCACCCAGCAAGAGCTTTATCAAAAGCGGATCCAGGGGAAGGATCAATTCATCCTCTTCCTTGTATAATGGGATGTTCTCCAATGCAGATTGTGCTACCAGGTGATCATCAAAATCATAACGGATTCCTTCAATTTCCTGATAGGTCTCATGCCCCTTTCCGCAGATAAGAACGATGTCTCCGGGAACAGCAAGCCTGACTGCCGCTGCAATGGCAATTCTTCGATCCCGGATTATCCACCATGGCAATGCCCAATCACTGTTTAATACAATGTCGCGGATAATGGCATCGGGGTTTTCTGTGCGGGGATTGTCATCACACACTATCACGGTATCGCTGTAGCTTAGTGCCGCTTTTAACATCAGGGGCCGCTTACCCTTATCGCGGTCTCCGCCTGCTCCAAACACTGTGATGATCCGTCCATGCGGCATCTTCTCAATGCTTTTTAGCACATTATTGATGGCATCCGGACTGTGCGCGTAGTCTATAAACACCCCAATCCCATGTTGATTGGGTACAGATTCTATCCTACCCCTTACTGGTTTGAGTGCCACACATAATTCTGGTAATTCATCCAGTTCGATACCGGATGCTAATAACGCCGCACAAGCCAGGGACAGGTTATCTACGTTAAATTCGCCCACCAGGGGACTGGTAATCCGGCAAGAACTTCCAGACTTCAAAATCAAGGAGAAAAGCGAGCCCTCCAAGGCTATACTCACATCCGTAATATTGATATCTGCTTCACTATGCCTGCCCACACTGAGACAGTTGCCTTCGGCTTCTTTTACACGATCCAGGATCATTTGGCCATAAGGATCGTCCTGATTGATAATGCTCCAGGCAGAGTTCTTCGCTGCTCGTTCGAAAAGCATATACTTAGCTTCAAAATAGTCGTCCATGTCTCTATGGAAATCCAGATGATCACGGCTGAGATTTGTGAACAGGCAATACCGAAATGCCACACCATATACTCTATCCAATGCCAATGCATGTGAAGAAACCTCCATTACTACATGACTGATCCCATTGTCCAGCATTTGCTTGAAGATTTCGTTTAGTTGCAGGATATCTGGTGTGGTATGTTTGGTGGGAAAATCCTGATTCAGTATCTTGTACCCCAAAGTGCCTATCCATGCGGCTTTGATACCTTTCTGCAACAGCATCTGATACATCATTAATGATGTTGTAGTCTTCCCATTGGTTCCTGTAACTCCAAAGATACTCATCTTTGCTGAAGGGTCTCCAAAGTACAGTTTGGCGTACAATGCGGTAGCTTTGCGGCTGTCGCTTACCACGATCTGAGCTGCCTCGGTCTGTCCGATGCAGAATGCCGCTCCATTTTGCCTTGCTGTGGAGATGAAGTCATGACCATCGAAATTCGCGCCTTTTATGGCTATAAAGCAATCTCCCGCTTGCAAATCTCTATTGTCGGTCACCGGTCTGGGCAAGTTTCCATTCCCTCTGATATCGCTCTTGATCAGGATCGAATGTGATCTGTAAAGCTTCAGTAACTGGTCTATCATATTGAAGCCTCCAGAGTACAAACACCGGAACCGGTGATGCGGGAGCCAGGCAGCAAGGACTGTTTGCGTACCACTCCGGAGCCGATAATCTTTACCGGAACTCCCTGATCGGAAGCAGTTTTCACAGCCTTGCGCAAGGTCATACCCACCAAGTTTGGCATAATGGTCGCGGCCAGGCTTTCTTCTCCACGTTTATCCTTGCTTTTACCAAGTTTCAAAGTTATGGGATGGTTCTTGTCCACAGATATTCCAGCCTTGGGGAATTGATCGATCACAACTGATGCACTGTCCGGTCCCTCAATTTTGTATAGGAAACCAAAGCGGTTCAAGCTCCACTCTGCATCCTGAATGCTCATATTGATCAAATCTGGCATCTTCAACGAAGTCTGTAGCAACCGTTCATTATAAGGCAGTATCTGGCAATCGGGCATAAACAACACATTCTCTACTATCTTCTTGAACGAGGGAGCGGCACTCATGGAACCAAAGCGATAATAATGTGAAGGCTCATCGTAAAATACTACTACTACCATCTGAGGATCTTCCATTGGAAACATCCCGGCAAAGACAGCGTTGTATTTGCCACCGGAGTAGCCTCTAGTACCTTCCACATTCTTTTCCGCGGTACCAGTCTTGCCGCCCACACTGATGTAATCCATTTTGATGTGGGTTGCCGTACCGTCATCCACTACGTCCTGAATATAGGAAAGCATGGTATCGCAAGCAGCTTTAGAAGATACCTGCCGCAGTACCGATGGCTCGAAAGAATCGATTATTTCGCCATTGTCGTCACGAAAACTATCGACTATCATCGGTTTCATCATCTTCCCGCCGTTTGCAATTGCGCTGTAAGCAGCGGCAAGCTGAATGGCCGTAACAGAGATCGCCTGTCCAAAAGCTAGCGAATGAAGAGAGTACCCATCCCAATTTTCCAGCTTTGCAAAGATACCGCTGGATTCACCAAACAGATTTAAAGCGCTTCTCTGGCCAAAGCCCATGGAGATGTACTCCTCGTACAAACGGGTCTTGCCCGTGCGTTCAGCAAGCTTTGCCACACCCACATTACTGGATTTGGAGATGATTTCACGGGGAGTAAGGGCACCATAATTATGTGTATCGGTGATTACACGTCTTCCCACCTGGTAGCGGCCACACTCAATTCTCTCGTTTGGCTTCACCAATTTGTACTCCAATGCGGGCAACATACTGATGGGTTTTAGAGTGCTTCCCGGTTCAAACATGAAGCTGGCGGGGATGTTGGATTTTGCTCTCACCATATTTGGATCATCGCTTTTATCTTGGTTCGAGACTCCTGCCAAAGCAAGTACTCTGCCGGTTTTCGGGTCCATCACCACTGCACCACCATGAGCGGCGCCATACTTTTCTACGCCTTCATAAAGTACGTTTTCCACTATCTCTTGGATGTTTGTATCTATAGTAAGGTAAAGGTTATTTCCGTTTCTTGGTTTCTTCTCATGCAGATCAGGGTAAGGTACGCGATTACCGTTTGCATCCAGAACTATCTCGCGCCATCCGTATTCTCCGGAGAGCACTTTGTCGTATGTAGCTTCGATGCCACATATACCGGAAAGCTTGTACAAGGACTTGCTATCGGTCATGGGATCATAACCGTTTGAGGCTTCATTAACGGCTCCCATCAGCCTGGCAGCCAAAGATCCCTTGGAATAGATTCTGCGCATGGAGGCAAAATTATGGATCAATCCTGGTAATTTCTGTTCCTTAAAGCCCTGGATCAGTTGATCCAATTCGGCTTCACTGATGCGATTACTTATCTGAATTGACGAATTTTTACTACCCAGATTCAGCCGCTTCAGAACTGTATCTTTACTGATGTTGCTATTATCGCCGATTACAGTGGCAATCATCTGAAAAGCCTCTTTCTGGCTGATTTCCTTCCGCTTCGCCCATGTGTTTACAGCAGCGCGATCGATGTCCAACTGGTAATAGCTCACACTGGAGACCAGCAAATTGCCTTTTGCATCGTATATTCCGCCTCTTCGGGGGATGAGGATTTCTTTGCGGGGTGTATAACGGACGCGTCTGAGGTGAGCAAAATTGAAGGGATCCATAATCTGGATACCAAAGAGGTATACGCTCCATAACAGAGCGGCAGCACCAAAGAGAACAATCAACAAGTAAAAGCGAGAGCGCATGGCATCAATCAAGCATGATGGTTACGTTCTTTGCTTCCGCTCTGGTGGCGATAAGATCGATAATGCAATAAGAGTCCGCTTCCTGGCTGGGAGAGGGCTCGTGTACATAGATGATGCTGCCCTGCTCATTATCGGGAATGAACTGGCTCATCTCCACCCTTACCAGAGAAGCGATGTGACGTCCGCTGCGTAGATCATCATGTTCCACCAAAAGTTCGGTATTAATGTTCTTCTCCGCGTTGAAAGTCTTTTCCACGTTCGATAAACGACGCGTGTAGCTTACAATTTTGTTGTTGTTGAAAAAACTAAAAAATCCGCATATGACTACAAGGATAATCAGAACGATTATTTTTCCTCTCATTTTTTCCCCCATTTCTTTTCTGCCGCTCTCAGCTTAGCACTGCGCGAGCGGACATTTGATGCTATTTCTTCGGGACCGGCTGTTATCGGTCTCCTGGTAAGTATCTTTAGTTTGCTATAGTGGGAACATACACAGTTGATGATGGCCGGAGGGCAGATGCAATCTTGCTCCGCAAGTTTGAACGTGTTTTTTACAATGCGGTCTTCAAGAGAGTGGTAACTCATCACCACAATCCTTCCTCCGGGATTCAGCAGATTGACGGCATCATCCAAGGCACCGGACAAAGCGTTCAATTCATCGTTTACGCAGATTCTTAAAGCTTGGAAGATTCTGACCTTCGTTTTCAAAGATTCTTTGCTGCCTGAACCTACAACAGTCTCGATGATCCCCGCCAACTCTGTAGTGGTATTGATCCTGCGTTCAGCTCTGTAGCGTTCGATAGCCCTACCGATTCTGCCAGCAGATTGCTCTTCACCGTATTCTTTGAAGATTCTTTTCAGCTCTTCATAGCTGTATTCATTCACAATCTGCTGTGCGCTCAGTTCTGCTTCGCGATCCATACGCATATCCAGTTCTGCTTCCCGGTCAAAACTAAAACCACGCTTAGTCTCGTTCAATTGGTGCGAGCTTACACCCAGATCAAAGAGTATGCCATCTATCCCCTTTACCTTATTATATGCTAGTTGAGTGCGCAAATCCCGGAAATTCGCTTTTATAAGAACCGGAGAATAACCTTGCAAACGCTTCGTGGCAGCATTTATCGCTTCTTCATCCTGATCAAAACCATATAACCGGATACCGGACTCTCTTTGATACATGGCCAGTGCATGTCCACCACCGCCTAAAGTGGCATCCACATAGATCTTGCCCTTCTGAAGATTTAGATAATCCATACAGGATTGCAGCATTACCGGTTCATGGTAACTGCTCACAGTTGGTAGTCCTCACTGGTGAAAGTATCGCGATGAGCTTTCAGCTTGCTCTGCCGAACCTTGGCGTAGATTTCAGGATTCCACAAGGAAATATAATGCCCCTCGCCTTTGATGATCACGCTGTCTTCGATCCCTACTTCATTCAAAAGCAATTCGTGAATCCTCACTCTACCGGGTCCTTCCAGTTCTTGTTCCATCATCGCAAAATCGATCAGTTGAGTACGCAGTCTTTTTGCTCTTTCGTCACCTTCTTTCAGGCGTTCCAAAGTGCTTTTCCAGCTATCGAGAGGGTAGATGGCGATGGTGTTTGAAGGCCCCATGGTAACCACAACCGAGCGCATGGCTGTTTCTGCGAATTTCTTCTTGAAACTGGCCGGAATAATCACGCGCTGCTTGTGTACTGAGTTTTCGAAGATACCTAAAAATTCACCGGACATGGTCTTTCCTTTTTCTGCTGTTTGAACCTAATCTGAGTTGCGCTTGCGTTTTCTTAGTATCAGCGCTTCCTATTTTGAGACTTTTTGAATTTATCTGAGATATTATGACATCCTGTGACACCTATATGACATCCTACTTTTCTTGTCAAGATTTAATTATCTTTTTTCTCATATTTCTATGGGATATGTACTTAACTATTATGAATAGCAGTGGATTAGATAAGCGATATTGTGCTTCTGAGAGATGGGAAATTGTCAGATAACAGGGTAAAATCCGGCTTGTTTGTTCAAAAGGAAAAATCAGACTATGTAAGGGGTAGCCATAGCGTCGGTATTGCGTGGCCAGGTATGCCGCGATCTTTTTGCGCATATCTCTGGCAGCTCTCCGCTCAGCGTATATTTCGCGAATGTAATATGCGCTGACTCCCATCGCTTTTGCCAGATCCATGGGGGTCTGATCAATATCTATCAGAGCCTTGCGGATCTGTTTGCCTGTCGGCCTCGGGTCTTGAGTATCCTTTTTCCTTGACATCTGAACTCCATTACATTATCTTGTTTGCATATGTGGACAAGATAACGCATGAGCGTATCCTGTCAGGCAGAATATAACGCTTTAGCGTTATGAAGGATGATTGATGGATTATAAGATGCTGCTAAATGAGCTGTTAAGCTCACTCAAACTTAGCAAAAAAAAGTTTGCCGAGCAGCTCGGATTGTCTCAGGGGAACGTGTCCGATTGGTTTAATCGGCCAGGATACCGCCCATCAATCGACGCCTTAAAACGAATAAGCGAAATCTACAATGTTAATCTCAACTGGCTCATCACCGGCAAGGGTGACATGTTTAATAGTACGCACGCGCGCGAGAATCCCCCTGGAGCCGGAGTCCTCACCATCCCGGTATATGCAGATATCGCAGCCGGCATTGGCATTGAAGCTGAAGACCTCGAACCCACCGAATCCATTTCTATCCCCAGCGAAGCGATCACTAACATCCCAGGCCCCTTTTACTGCTTTCGCGTTAATGGGGTGTCAATGGAACCAGAGCTGCATACCGGAGATTATGCCATCATATCCGGCTGGCAGTTTGATGTGGATTACAATGGATACTTTTGCGCCTTCCGTTCAGTTGATGGTCTATTGATCAAACGTCTGGTCTATGATCACCGGTGCAAACGCTGTCTGCTTGTACCGGTCAACCCCACCCACCCAATCATTGAATACGATGAGCACAGCCCCGACATTAAGATAATCGGACGCCTGGTCGCTGTGCTTCGCAAATACATATAGCGAGGTTTATAGTGGAAGAAGTCATTCAAATAGTGTCAGTCATTGTCGTAATTGTCGTTGTACTTGTCTATAGTCACAAGGAGAATCTCAAAAAGGATAAGGCGGTCACGATAACTTGTCCACGTTGTGGATACTCAGGAACAAAGAACACTTATGCCGGTGCTGCCAGCAATGTTATAGGCTGTGTGTTGCTTTTGTTATTCTTGATCCCTGGCATATTCTACTATGCTATACTCGGTGGCAAGATAGTGTGCCCTCGGTGCAGAAACACGTTTTAACTGGCATGGGGTATATCTTACCCATGTTTTGCCAAACTTTTGGCAAATCCCATTGATTATCAGTTTTTGCCAAATTGTTGTCACTCACCTCACCGCTATGTTTTTGCCAAATTGTTGTCACTCAACCTCCATTTCCCCCGTTTTTTGCCAAACTTCCTGTCACCCCTGGTTTCAGTGGTATTCCCCTTTATTATAGCACCTTTGCACCACTTTTAACACTAATATATCTCTTGCCAAACTCCCTGTCACCCCATAATTAGATAAGCGATATTGTGCTTCTGAGAGATGGGAAATTGTCAGATAACAGGGTAAAATCCGGCTTGTTTGTTCAAAAGGAAAAATCAGACTATGTGCAATATGAGCATAATAATGAGAGCCATTTACCAAAGAGAGCGGGTTAGCCTATAGGGAGTACATGTTTGAATGAGAGCTTTTATTACAACAGAGACTGAGTAATGTGGCAGCATCTGCTGAAAACAAAACAAGACAAGCAATCCTGAGACTGCCTGTCCTGTTTACTAAATTGAGGTTTATCTTACTAGGGAATAGAGATCAGTTTCTGCTTCTGGTGTTGCTTTCATAGTTTTTCTACTCGTCCTCTCCAGGATTCATCTCTACATAGAGAATCACTGCATTTCACGCAATAGCTATGTTGATAGTTGGCGTAATAGCCTTTGGAAAGCTGCTTATCAAGCTTATGGGAGGATTATCTCAGTATGTATTTAAGCCGCAGACTAAAGTCTCTTCCCGGTGCTGGAAAGCCATATTCGGTTTGGTAGTTCTCATCGAGGATGTTTTGTAGGGCAAATTGTATCTCAAAGTTACGCCATTTCTTTTGGATACCGATCTCATGAGCAAAATACGCCGGCAGCGAATGAAATTGTTCTATACTGTCCTGAGAATCCCGCTTACTGCGATATTCGGAGTTGCAGTGCAGTACAAAATCCCAGGGAAGCTGAATCCTATTGAGCAGCTCCATACTATGAGGAGCGCTGTCGCTAAGCTTGTAATCCCCCCGGTTTTGTAAAAGGGAATACTGCAATGTAGCATCCCAAATCTCAGCAATATTGCAGTTTAAAGAGATTTCTCCGCCATAACTTTGGTGCTTATAAATGTTCTCATAACGATTGTTGGTTCTATCGATCAGATTGCGCACATCGTTGAAATAAACACTTGTATCCAGCATGACCCTTGAGCCCAGATTGCGTTTGTGACTCAGTTCTACTTTTCTGGCTGAAGATGCTTTCAGATCTGGATTTCCGTTTTCTGCAGAAAACAACTGGCGCATCGTGGGTATGGAGCTGTTTATCCCCAGTGAAAGCATAGTGCTTACGTTGTCTTGATGATTCCAGATGATGGCAGCCGAAGGTTCCGGATGAAACCTGACCTGTTCAGATTTACTATGTCCAAAGAAAGCGATGCCCAGGCTGAGAGTGTAGCTAAGCGCAGCGTTGATGTCCGCTTCATACTGGGAGAATACACTGCCCACCAGCGCATGATTGTGTGTCCACTCGCGATAGTTGTTGTCATCTTTTCGCTTTACCTTTCGGTACTCCATCCTGCTACCGGTATTCCATACTCCCCTGGCTCTATGTTCATACACAGGGGCAAGACCGATATTGAAGGATTCCATACGTGAGGACAATTCAGGAATTTGATGGCTAGCGTCTCGAAAACGTTCGAAAGTATCACCCGCAGCGTCGAAATATACTTGCCCGCGTACGTTGCTGCTTAGCGAGCTAAAGAAATCCATGCCCAAGCTTGCATTTGCCCTGTACCAATCCTTGTAAGTGCCATAATCCCAAATATATATGGATGAAGGGATCTCTTTATATGGTATAGTAGTATAACCCAGGTTTACACTCATTTCATGCAGATCATTCACCAGCCAATCGCCGGTTGCATCCATTTGCCAACTGCTTTGATAGTTATGATCCCTTAGCTTTCCATTCTCAAACACTGTGGGCTCAAAATCTTCGGATAGCGGATAAGGCCTGCGTTCATCCCGCATGATGCTGAACTTGTAGCGAAAATCTCCCAATCTCTGAGCTGAAGATATCCTCTGGGAGTTCACCAAATTGCGGGATAGTTTGCTTTCCAGAGCAAGGCGATAGGCGTCTTTGCTGCTGATCAGATTCACCACTCCACCCATGGTCGATGTGCCATACATGGCGCTGGCAGGTCCTTTTACAATGCGGATCTCGGCAATATCGTCGATCAGGATTTTTGAGAGGTCCACATTGCCGAAATATCCGCTATTCAGAGGTCTGCCATCGATCATTATCAAGTTCTCGTTCTTACGAAAGCCGCGTATCTTCAGATTACTCTCATCACGGGAACCGTAACTGATATTGAGACCTGGACTTAGCTTGATGGCTTCGGAGATGCTGTCGCTGTTTTTCGGCTTTTGGATACTGCTAATGGATCCGATGCTGGCTTGAGGTCCCTCGGCAATTACCCTAACCGGATGCAAATGATACTGCTTCAGCGAATCGGATTCGCTTCTAACAGAAAAGATCAGCATGGGAAATAGACCCATGCTGATCAGGATTATTCTCTTCAATCTTCTCCCAGTTCCACTACTTGTCCAGTAAAACCGTCATATTGAGCGGGGAAGGTAAAGCTGATATCAGCTTTATCATTGTCGGCATTCATGTACAAAGGAATATCTGTCCCAAAATCCATATCAACCTTGATTCGGTCGATATACTTGAATTTCTTCATATTGTTCGGCAATTCTTCAAAAGATGGGAAAGTAGTCCTTTCACTTTGTAACAGATAGTATCCGTCAGCTATCTGTTCGGGAGTGTAGTCTTTACTATAACCATCTGAAGCCATCAGAGAGATGGTAGTGTATCCGCTGTGATCGCTTAGCAGGTCGCTTAGTTTAATTGCCTCTTCATCCACTCCATCATAGTTTGTGACAGTGTAAACGGGCAATTTCCCAAGCTCTTTATAATGGGAATTTCCCAAGCTGTCTACCACTACGATGCGACGATACAGGCGAATTGTGGTGGCATTCTTCACTTCGAAAGCTCCGGGTGTGGTGTCATCAAAGAACATGGTTCTCAATTGGTTTGAAGGCACCATGAACCCGGTCTTGAAGACTGACCAGTCCAAGTCATATCCCGCTGTCTCTTCACGGTCTCTGGGGCTGAAACCGTCCGAGGCAACGATTTCATAATTGTAGAGATCTCTAAAGTCTGTGGGATCTTCTTCTGTAGGATCTGTGATTTCTTGCACCTGGGCAGTATCGATGAATTGATCAAGAAGATAGCCCAAAATCTCAGCATCGGTGCCGTTGTCTTTCTCGCTGCAAGCGCTGATGCTCAGCAGGAGAGCGATGGCAAACAGTACAAATAAGTACTTTTTCAAGGTAGTAACCTCCATATTTTTATTGGAGGCGGACGGATAGATACCGTCAGCCTTTCCAGTGGGAGGCATGGCCGTTTCCCGCCATACCCTATCGGTATTCATGCTTGCCGTAAACAGGTTTAGCCATGAATACTCGGCTTGAGTGCAAAACTGTTATGGTTTTAAAAGATGTCAAGAACAGAAGTTGCTGCGTTGTGTTCTTCGTACCTCTAGTGCGTTTTGAAAGCGGAAAATCGGAATTCGTACCGTAGCATTCCGATGCTAAGCCTTGTACCTCGTGCCTCTGGTGCGTTCCCGTTATTGCACCTCTCCTGATGTATCAATGTGCTGATATCAAATGTTACCCCTCACGAAGGCACGTAACATCAAATTGGACGGGACAGAGCCCCTTTGTATGCTCAAGCAGGTCAATTTCTCAAATGCACCTCAAGAACAACCTGAACACTACCCAAGCCCCGCTCAGGATGTCTTTGGGATACTCTTTGATTGCATAGTCCGGGTTAGTTATCAGAAACACTGCGAGATAAGTCGTGCAACTCCGTTTCTCTCAGATAGAGCATTGGAACTCAACCAGCTTGATATACTCTGCTTTTAAGACTAATTCTACAACTGACTTCCTCAATCGCGAAATTGTTTTGATCGATCACAAAATTTCAAAGAGCCGCATAGCATGAGGTCGGTTCAAAGACAGTTAGGCCTCTTTGAAATCCATGCATACCTGATGTTGTCGCCCATGAAGGGCTCCATGCGTATTATTGCGCATTTATCGAGGGGCTCCGCTTCGCTTCGCACACTCGCTATGATCAGTTTCGCTCTCCGGGCTTTACCGGTAATCCTCCCAACATAAAAATCTGCGTGATTCCGCTCGATCAGCGTTATCAGTGTGCTATTCATGCTATTCATCCTCTTTGCCTGTAGCAGTGCCGAAGCAGATATCATCGGGTTATCATCGAGTGAGCACTGCTTGATAACAGCATTATATCTACATCACCACAGCCTAAAGTAGAGGGTTCGTTCAACTGGAAGAGATATTGGAGAATTGTAATGGGATAAAGAGTCCAAGTCCCTCACCAATATACTGAACGTGTGCCAGTGATAGTAAACTTCAATCCAAATAGTAGATAGCTTTGATGGGATCGATGCGAGAGGCTTTGATGGCGGGAAACAAACCTGAGATAAAGCCGATCAACAGGGAAAAGAAAAGTCCGAGCAGTACTCCTGACAAGGGCAGATAGAGAGGGAAATGTAATACTTTTCCGATGCCTGAGACTAGAGCCCAAGCGATCAATATCCCCGTGATAGCACCGAGTAAAGCCAATACGATAGCTTCGAAGATAAAATAGAAGAAGATATCATGTTCGGTGGCACCGATGCTTTTGCGGATGCCGATCTCGGTCATACGTTCCTGGATTGAGATCAGCAGAGTGGAAAACAGTCCGATTCCACCTACGATCAATGAGATTGAGGCAATCGCAGATAGGGTGATGTTCCATTTCTTCATCTGATTATCGATCTCGGAAGAAATGTTCAACATCATCGCCCCGATATCCATGAAAGTAAAATTGGGATACATATTGTGGCGGGAAAGTAGAATCTGACGAGCTTTGGCCTTCATGGTCTCGAATGATTTGGCATTGTGGGCCTGAAGGTAGATTACGTGAACCTGTTTTCCGGTTGTAAACCGGTAACTACCATATTTCAAGGGTACATAAACTGCCTGCAACTCACGATCCCGTTCCCAGGTATTAAAATTCATGCCACCGCTACTGTTCAGCTTGTCCGAGCCCAAAACTCCAATCACCCGGTATCGATGATCGCCGATAACCAGTTGTTCTCCCAAGGCATTGGAATCTGGAAAGTATTTTTCTGCGTATTTATATCCTAAAATCGCAACTGGAAGTCCTTCTTCAGCTTCGATCGGGCTAAACATCCGTCCGTGGTCAAGGTTGTAGTTTTTGTTTGTAAAAAAGTAGTTTTCCGTAGCTTTCACGGTTACATAATTGTCTTCATTACCAATGCGTTGCAGGCTGCTGGATTCCACCATGCCGTAGATGCCTTTGTAATCCAGTTCATTTTTCAGGGCGAAATAATCGTCAAGATCAACCGGATTGACCAATTGTACCGCCCGCCGCTTTGTTTCTACGGCAGAACGTTGATTGGTGTGCCCAAGGCTGGCTCCGGCAGGGGCGATGATCACGGAGAAATTCCAGCCCATTCCTTCCATGTTTTTGTTGATCAGATCTTTTAGCGCATATACGCTGGAAAACATTGTAACCACCGCTATCACACCGATCACAATGCCGATTGTGGTAAGGAAGCTGCGCATCTTGTGCGAAGCGATGCTTACAAGTGCGCTGCGGATTCCATCACCAATGTGCATATAGCTTAATCCAGGATGTGTTTACATTTTGGGCATTGCAGATAGTGCCCCTTGTCTTTGCTGTACTTTTCCGATAAATAATGGTTTCCGCAATTGGGACAGCTTTGAGCCACCGGTTTATCGTTTGAAATCCACTTACAATCGGGATAGCGGGAGCAGGCATAAAAGGGGCTGCCTTTTTTGCTGCGACGTGCTACCACTTCGCCTTTCTGGCAATCCGGGCATACGATACCAAGGGTTTTGGGACGTGAATATTTACACTTGGGATATGTGCTACAAGCAATGAAAGCGCCGAATTTTCCGGTTCGCTCCACCAATGGATTACCGCATTCCGGACATTTCTCATCCAAAGTGGGGGGTACCAGTATCTTGATCTTGCCGTCGGCATCCCTGGTGAAGCTTTTACTGTTCTTGCACTTGGGATATTGGTCACAGGAGAGAAATTCACCACTGCGCGAGCGTTTGATTACCATCTTGCCTACCTTGCAGACATCACAGATGATACCAGTCTCCTGGATCATTGCTTGCTTTTCTTTCTTCACATCCACTTTGGCAATGAGGGATTGCATATCCTGATAGTACTTCTTTACTAGGTCATGCCATACCACTTTGCCGTATTCCACTTCATCCAGCTTGTCTTCCATGTCAGCAGTGAACTTCACATTGAACAGACTGTCGAACTTGTCGGTAAGAAAACTATTTACGTCTTTGCCCAGAGGAGTGGGGACAAATGCCTTTTTCTCCATGTTCACATACTTGCGGTTGCGGATGGTGCTGATAATGCTGGCGTAGGTGGAAGGCCTGCCAATTCCTTTGGCTTCCAGTTCCTTGATGAGCGAAGCTTCCGTATAGCGCGAAGGTGGACTGGTATAGTGCTGAGATCTACGTAATGCACTGTGTTCCAGAGAGTCATTCTTGCTATAATCTTTACTGATTTTTTCTCCCAAAGGGATGTTCACATGGGAATAACATTTTAAAAAGCCTTCTTCGCTGATATGGTTTCCAGTAGCGCCAAAGCTTGCTTCGCCGATGCTGATCACAGCGGTGGTCGCCAAGACTTTGGCACTCTTCATTTGAGTAGCAATAAAGCGTTGCCAGATGAGTGTATAAAGCTTTAGCTGATCCTTGTTGAGATGTGCCTGCAAGCTCTCTGGAGTCTTGAAGGGGTCTGTGGGGCGGATGGCTTCATGAGCATCCTGAGCGCCTTGCTTGCTTTTGTACACCCTGGTTCCAGTATGTAGCAGGTCATCCCCAAAACGCTGAGAGATAAGCTCTTTGCACGCTGCAATCGCTTCATCGGAGATGCGAGTGCTGTCGGTACGCATGTATGTGATTAAACCGCTGCTGTCACCACCCAAATCAATCCCTTCATATAGTTCCTGGGCAATGCTCATCGTTCTCTGAGCCTGAAATGCGAGTATCTTGGATGCTTCCTGTTGCAATGTGCTGGTAATAAAAGGAGGCGGAGGCTCTACGCTGCGGGTTTTGCGGGTGATGGATTCCAGCACGGCATCCTGGTTTTTCAGGCTCGTTGCTATGATTTCGGCTTCGTCCTGATTTGCCACTGTTATCTTCTTGCCTTTTACTTTTTCCAATCCTGCTTTGAACTTAGGCAGGTCATCACGCCAGAAATCGGCCTCAATCTTCCAGAACTCTTTGGGCTCGAAGGCGTTTATCTCAGCTTCTCGTTCGCATATGATGCGTAACGCTACAGATTGTACTCTGCCGGCAGAGAGATCTTTTGCGATCACTTTCCATAAAAGGGGAGAGATGCTGTATCCTACCACTCTGTCTAAAACTCTGCGGGCTTGTTGGGCATCTACTTTAGCGATGTCTATGCTCCCTGGCTGTGATATGGCAGTGGCAATAGCCTTTGACGTGATCTCGTTGAACACTATGCGATACAGCGATTTACCCTTACTTTCTTTGTCCAAAACCTTACTAAGATGCCAGGCAATTGCTTCTCCTTCACGGTCATGGTCGCTGGCAAGATAGATGGTATCCGCTTTTTCGGCTGCTTCTTTTAGCTCTTTTATTACCTTGCTTTTCTTTTTGTCGGTTACATAACTGGGTTTGAAATCATGCTCGACATCCACTCCCAAGTCATGATCAGGAAGGTCTCGAATGTGCCCCATGGAGGCTTTTACTGTATATTGGTTTTGTAAGAACTTACTGATAGTGTGTGCTTTGGCGGGAGATTCTACAATTATCAGATTCTTTGCCATTTAGTTATCCTCTTGCTCGTGGATGCCACAGCATTTTTTGTATTTCTTACCGCTTCCACAGGGACAGGGATCATTACGCCCAATTTTGGGTGCTACCTGAACCGGACGGATCTTCATTTCTGTTCCGCCAAATTCCGGAGGAGGGGTAGCAGAGCTGGTGTAATCTTGTTCCCGGTTGTTAATAAAACTATTCACTGCTTCATGCGTCATATTTGCGCCCTTCAGCATATCCTGCATATCCATCATCTGCTCCCGGGTGAGGAGATAGGTGGTGTAAACGCGTTTGGTAACGTTTTCCTGGATGCGGGAGATGAGCCCTTCAAAGAGAGCGAAACTCTCCTTTTTGTACTCTATCAGGGGGTCTTTATTGGCGTATGATCTCAGATATACACCTTCCTTTAGAAGATCCATTTCGTGCAGATGATCGCGCCATTCGCTGTCCACTACTTCCAGGAGCGATCGGCGTTCGATATCACGCATAATCTCTTCGCCAAATTGCCTTTCTCTGCGTTCATAAGCTTCATCGGCAATATCGTAGAGTGTGTTCAGCAGCAGTTCCTGATTCAGGTGATCGCTATCCAGGTCTTCTACCCGAAAGCTGATGTTCAATACCTTGAAATAGCTGCAAATCCTTCCCAATTCCCATTCCTCGGGGTACTGGGAGGCAGCGCAGACGTCATTTACTACGCGGTCGATGGTTTCATGGATCATTTCCTGGATCTCGCCTTTGAGATTGTAGCCCTTCAATACGCTACGCCGATAGCTGTATATTACCTCGCGTTGCTGATTCATCACTTCGTCGTATTTGATCAGGTTTTTGCGGATCTCAAAGTTGTGCTCTTCCACTCGGGTCTGAGCTTTTTCCACAGCTTTGGTCATCATAGGATGCCGGATGGCTTCACCTTGTTTTAGTCCAATTCTCTGCATCAATGGAGCCATGCGGTCACTGCCAAAGAGACGCATCAAGTCATCTTCCAGAGAGAGATAGAATCTGGATGTTCCCGGATCCCCCTGGCGCCCGGCACGACCGCGAAGCTGGCGGTCAATTCTGCGGCTTTCATGGCGTTCACTGCCTATCACATGAAGACCGTCCAAAGGCAATCCATAAGGATGTTCTTTCGTGCGTGATTTGGTGAGGTCTCGGTAGCTCTCCACACTCTGGCTTACTACACTTTCTCCCAGCTTGATGTCAGTTCCGCGGCCAGCCATATTTGTGGCGATGGTAACGGCACCGGGAGAACCTGCCATGGTGATGATTTCCGCTTCCCTCTGATGTTGCCTGGCGTTTAGCACGTTGTGGGCAATTCCGTGACGGCGCAGGAGGCGGGAGAGTATTTCGGATACTTCCACGCTAACTGTACCGACCAATACGGGTTTTTTCTGCTTGTGCCAGTAAATTATCTCATCGATAATAGCCTGGTATTTCTCGTTTTTGGTGAGATAGATGTCGTCGTCGTGATCAATGCGTGTGACGGGGACGTTGGTGGGAATAGCAACAACCGGAAGCTTGTATATCTCCATAAACTCGGCTTCTTCCGTAACGGCCGTTCCAGTCATACCGGCGAGCTTTTCAAACATGCGGAAGTAGTTTTGCAGCGTAATGGTGGCAAAGGTCTGCGTTCCGGCTTCGATGGCAACGTTTTCTTTGGCTTCCAAAGCTTGATGCAGACCGTCAGAAAAACGGCGCCCGGGCATCTGGCGTCCTGTGAACTCATCCACGATAATCACCTTGTTGTCGATTACCACGTATTCCTGATTGTTATCAAACAAAGTAAAGGCTTTTAGTAGTTGGTTGATGTTGTGCAGCATTTCGCTCTTATCCATGAAGTGGCCGGTGGCAATCTCACGTTCACGTGCTTTGACCTCTTCCGGGATACCCTCTTTGGCATCAATCTCACCCAGAATATCGTCAAGTGTGCGGACGACAAACAAATCGGGGTCTTTGCGGCTAAGCATATCCCGCCCCTTTTCGCAAAGGTCAACGCTGTTCTGGCGCTCTTCAACTATGAAGAAAAGCAAATCATCCAGTTCAGTCATCTTTTTGTCGCGCAGGTAGATGCCTTCAGTGTCTTGAACCAGGCGCTTCAGCGATGCATCCTGCATCAGCTTCTGAAATGCCTTGTTCTTTGGAGCGCCACGCTTTACCAGCAAGAGGTTACGTGCCAGTCGACTGTCTGAAGCATTGGGATTGTCCTCTTTCAGGTCTTCTCTAATCTCGCTGAGGAAGCGGTTTATCAAGGTATTTTGGGCTTGGACTACGGCGGAAATGCCGGGTCTCAGTTCATGATAAAAATTCTTATCTTGAGCAATGGGTCCGCTAATGATCAGCGGAGTTCTGGCTTCGTCAATCAGGATGCTGTCCACTTCGTCAACTATGGCAAAATAGAAATCTCTCTGTACCAATTGATTGGGGCTAACCGCCATATTGTCCCGAAGATAGTCGAAGCCAAATTCACTATTCATACCATAAGTAACATCAGCAGCATAGGCTTCGCGGCGGGATTCGTGATCCATACCGGTGGTGATGCAACCCACAGTGAGGCCATGGAAGTTGAAGATGGGACTCATCCATTCCGCATCACGGCTGGCCAGATAGTCGTTTACGGTTACCAGGTGAGCTCCGCGTCCAAGCAGGGCGTTCAAAAACAAGGGAAGCGTGGCTACTAGGGTCTTTCCTTCACCAGTGGCCATCTCTGCTATCTTGCCGTCGTGCAACACCATACCCCCGATTAATTGCACATCAAAAGGTACCATGTTCCAGCGGACGGGATTGCCTTTCACCATGAATTCCTTGCCTACCATTCTGCGACATGTATCCTTCACGATGGCAAAGACTTCAGGCAGGTATTCGTCCAGAGTTGCCTTATTCAGTTCTTTCAGTTTCTTCTGCTGGCTGTCTATCTGATTGTCGATATTGTTGCGTTCCGAATCTTCTGTGGCCTCTCTGAACGCTTCACGTAAGGCCTCCAATTCGCGGCGGGCGGGAGCTAATTTATCTTGGATCTCGGTCTTGATCTCAGTAACGCGATCAATCAATTGCTCGTCTTCGTATTGTGACAAGCCTTTGTAGATATCATTTATCTCTGCCACAAGCGGTTCGTAGCGCTTGAGGTCCAGACTGGATTTATCTCCGAATATTTTCCTAAGAATCTTTTCGAGCATGGTTCTTCCTTTATGATAGTCCGTACGAAAACAGGGTGGATATCCGAACTTCAATTTACCCTGACAGTCATAAAAACGGATTGGGCTATTATGTCAATTATTTTAGTATTGGTTGCAGTATGACAGCGTATTATCAAGGACTTGGCAGAATGGCTGGTAACAGAGCATGGTGGTGCCTGCTGGCATCTTTACACCTGCAGCTTTTGAACGATTCCCTCCCCGCAATTTCTGCAGATCTCATACTTGCTGCGATCCTGCAGGATCTGTCCGCGTATTTCGTTCATGGCGCTACCTTGCCACAGGCTTTTGAAGCTATGCTCAGATACAATCCCGATATTGAACTGTAAGTCTTTATCATAGCAACAAATGCATAGTTCTCCATCCCAGTTGATCACGGGCTGGGTCCAAAGTCTGCGGCAACGGTTCAATAACCTGGTTTTCAGCTCAAAGTGCTTTCCTTCGGCTATGTATCTGCTCATACGATGATCGGATGGCAAAAAGACAAGATCATCCTCAGTGTAAATCTGCACAGATTTAAACTCCAGCTTATCTACTCCGACTTCCTTTGCCATTTGTTTTACCTGTGCGATCTCATGTTCGTTTTGCTTCATTACGATGAATTGCCAGATTAATTGAGGGTTTCCATAATGCAAATCCCGCTTTGCTTTTACCAAGGCTTTCATGTTTTCCAACACCAGATTGTAATTGCCGTTTACCCGGTATTGATTGTATGTGGTCTCGGTGATGCCGTCCATTGAGATGATAATCTTGTTGAGTCCGCTTTGAACAATCGCTTTGGCATCCAGATTCAGGCTGGCATTGGTGGATATCATAGTATATAGCTCTTTGGAAGAGGCGTAGCGCAACATTGAGATGCAATCCGGATTCAAGAAAGGCTCGCCTTGATTCCACATAATCAGCATTCCCACTTTACGATAAACCTCATCTACTATGGTGCGGAAGCTTTGGATGGACAACATGCCCCGCGGACGCTTCAGACTGTTGTTACCACTGGGACAGAGGGGGCAATGCAGATTACAAATGTTCGTAGGCTCTATCATCAATGCTGGCGGAAAGTGATTGATGATCACCCTCTTATGAAACAAAGAGCGACGATAGTCCAGCCATATTCCCGCGGCGTTTCGCGCCCTTTGATACTTCGAGAAAGCTATAGCTATATCGCGGTTTTGGGCTATGCTCATCAGATCTCGGCTTTATGCAGGAATACGAAGCCCAAGAGGCAAAAAAACAGATTTGGAGCCCATGCAGCCCAGACTGGCGGAATCACCCCATTATACCCCAGACTCTGACTTACCTGTACCACAATCAGATAGGCAAAACATACCACCAATCCCAGCATAAACACCCAGCCGCGTCCCTTGCTGCGCACATTCGATGTGGCAATTGGGATGAAGAAGAAGATCACGATCAGATTTGTGAGGGGGAATGCCAGTTTCATGTGAAGATCCACAATCTCCCGGCTGGCATCTTCGCCCATTTTCTGCAATCTGCCAATGTAATCCCATAGCTCCAGAAAGTCCAGCGAAAGAGTCTTCTTTGTGATGCGGATAAAATCCTGTGGTTCTACATTCAGGATAGGCATCGTGGTACTGGGGTAATACTTGGAATACACCTGCTTACCCCCGGAGAAACGCCTGATATCACATTCAATGAGTTCCCAATTGTCACCATTCCACAAAGCGCTGGATGCACTCACTTTCTCTGTGATCTCATTGTTATCAAAGTCCACTTTGGTAAGGTCGATTACTCTCAATGTATTTTTGTAACCATCAAAGAAACCAAAGTAATAGAAGTCGTTGTCGTCTCCCCGATAGTGAATCCGGGCTTTTAACATCTGATCGTCAGGTTGCTCTCCCTTAATCTTTACATTGTAAACCACGTTACGCTGAGTCTCAGCATAAGGCAACAGATACTCGCCCATGGCTGCAATGGCAATAGAGATCAGCAATCCTACTCCGAATAAGGGTAGCATGGAGCGTTTGATGCTGATTCCTGCAGCGCGGATTGCTACAGATTCATTATGCTTTGCCAGGCCATTCATCATGAACAAACCGGCCAGAAGCACAGTTACGGGGGAGGTGAGTACAATCAGATAAGGCAAGCGTAACAGGTAGTAAGTGATGGCGAGATCAAAAGTAGCCCCTGCTTTTAAGAGCCGGGGGAGATTGTCTACCACATCAATCACGATAAAGACTACGGCAAAGCTGAAGAAGATAATAAAGTAAGTGCGAAGAAACTCGCGCAGGATATAACGGTCAAGCTTTCGCATCAGTGTACCACCTCATCCGGAGGAGGAGTCTTCCCGTTTCTCAAGTGTTTTATGCGCCACATCAGTACTTGCATATCAAAAAAGCGCTTTTCTCGTATTGAGCCCCAGATCAACAGACATGCCATGATAAAGAATACTATGTTTGATAACCACATGGAAATGAAGGGATTGAGGTTGCCCTTATCCGCCAGTTGCTCTCCCATGTTCAAGGCAACATAATAAACTAGAAAGATTATGCTGGATACGCTGAAGGCCATACCGATTCCGCTGGTTCGTGTCATCAGCCCCAAGGGAACGCCGATCATTACAAAGATTATGATGGCAAAAGATAATGCAAACTTCTTGTGATATTCCACTTCAAGTGCCTGGATGTTAGCTTCCAGTTCCTGAATCCGGTTCAGGGCAACTTGCTTCATGGATTGCAGGCGTCGCTGTTCAGTTTGTGCTGCATAGGGATTCGGATTTAATGAACCTGCTTCAATGCGGGATTCCAGTTTCCGGAGCTCTTCCTGTTTCCCTGCCAGTTCTTTCTTTCTGTCGCTCAAGGCGCTGGTAAGCTGTTGATAAGTCATCTCCCTGTCGCTTCGATATCCGGTTTCCATGAAGTCGGTTCTATTACCCAGGTCTTTTACATTGATTATGTATTTGGTGAAATTGGTGGTTTGATACTTCCCTGCCTCACGTTCGTTGCGTTGCTGCATCTGACCATTCTGCAGAGTAATGCGTAAAGCGTTGCCGTTATTCATCTGGATTACTGTACCGCTTTCCGCATAAATAGTGCGGGGAAATCTGCTCTCACTGCGATCGTATATGATTACATCCCGCAGCTCTTCTTCCGTGTTTTCTGAACACCATACAGTGTAATCCAGCAGGTGATTGTACTCTCCCTCCTCGATGATGGTCATTGGTTTATAATATGCCACTTTCAACATCAGATTCTTCAGCTTGTGATTGGTGTCCGGTAGAAACCAATGGTTGAAGTACACCATCAGTCCGGTTAACAAGATAGCGACAATGAAGAGGAGACTGAGCATGGAATAGATGTTTACACCGCTGGATTTTACTGCTATAATCTCGCGATCCACGCTCATCCTCCCAAAGGCAAGAATGGTAGCTACCAATACTGCCATAGGGATGGACAACGCTAACATATAGGGCATCGACAAACCGAAGACTTCCAGGACGATACCGATCGGCAATTGTTTCTCGATGATGAGATTCATCAGATCGATAATACGGTCGATCAGTAATACAAAGGTGACCACCAAGAGCGAGATCAGGAAGGGGGAGATGTGTTCCTTCAGGATATATCGCTTCAAGATCATTCTGAGCTCTCCATCATATCCAGCAATTCGTCTTCACTAATGATACTCACAGTACCCATTTTCTCCGCTTTGCTGAGCTTGGAACCCGGTTTATCTCCTACCACCAGGTAGTCCAGGGCTTTGGATACTCCGCTAAGGATCTTCCCGCCATGACTTTGGATCAGGGCTTCAAGGTCTTTTCGGCCATAATGGATCATGCTTCCTGTGATCAGAAAGCTCTTTCCTGCCAGTTTATCCGAGCGGCTTTCATAGCGGTAAGTCATGGGTATGCCAAGTTGAACTAGTTTATTTATCAGTTCCTGGTTTTTAGGATTGTCAAAGTAATCTCTGATGGCGCGCGCTATTTTGGCTCCAACCTCAGGCACTGCGCTCAACTCATCTATGCTCGCTGCTTGAAGGTTTTCGATATTACCAAAGTGTTGAGCCAGATTACGTGCTGTCACAGCCCCCACAAAGCGAATGCCTAAGGCAAAGAGCACTTTGTCAAAATTCTGCTGTTTGGAGTTTTGAACAGCTTGCCTCAGGTTACTAGCGCTCTTTTCTCCCATCCGGTCAAGAGCTGCAACCCGCGCATAATCTATTTGGTAGATGTCTTCAATGCTTTGTATTATGCCTTCTTCCAGCAAGCGAATGACAGATGAAGAGCCCAAGCCCATGATGTCCATAGCTTCTCTAGAGGCAAAGTGTTCGATGCTGCGGGCTAATTGCGCCGGGCAATCTGCAGATGTGCAATATTCGATAGCTGCTTCTGATTCGCGGGAAAGAGGGCTGTGGCATACGGGGCAGCTATCAGGGAGAGTCACTTCTTTAGCTTTGGGATCTCTCACAGATGTGTTTACAGATAGAATTTTGGGGATTATCTCGCCGCTTTTTACGATTCTTACTACATCGCCTTCGTGAATATCCAGACGGCGGATCTCGTCGAAATTGTGCAAAGTGCAGCGAGAGACTGTGCTACCAGAGATATACACAGGTTCGAGGATTGCCACTGGAGTGATGGCGCCGGTTCTGCCTACTTGAAATTCGACATTCAGCAATTTGCTTTCTTTCTCTTCCGGTTTGAACTTGTATGCGATGGCCCATTTTGGGCTTTTGGCTGTAAATCCCAGTTGCTTTTGCAGTGCAAAATCATTGATCTTTACCACAACTCCGTCGATGTCGTATTCCAGCTTTCCGCGCAGCCCCTCCATCCTGCTACAGAAGTTTGAGAGGCTCACCTTATCGCGACACATTATATAGTTTTCAGCCACTGGGAATCCCTCTTCTTTCAACCATTCCAAGAGCTCAGTTTGGCTATTTGCTGGAGCTTGATGACTTACATATCCAATAGTGTAAAAGAGGGCACGTAATGGGCGTTTTGCCACCAAATCCCTGTCTTTCAGCTTAATTGATCCAGCAGCAGCATTACGTGGATTTGCAAAGACCTTTTCATCCGCTTCTCTCCGCTCTTCATTCATCTTCAAAAAGTCTTTGATGGGGAAGTATATCTCGCCTCGGATCTCTATCTCGCCCTTGTAATTGATCTCTTGCGGTATTCCCGGTATAGTAAGGAAGTTTCGTGTAACATCCTCCCCTTCCACACCGTCTCCACGAGTGCTGGCATAACGTAGATTTCCCTCCTGATAGAACAGGTTGATCCCAAAGCCATCGATTTTAAGCTCGGCACATACTGCCGGCCTATCTGTATACTCCATGGCGATTTTATCCCACCATGCAGTCAATTCCAGAAGGGAATAGGCATTGTCCAGGCTAATCATACGCTGTTTGTGGGGGATTGTTTTCCCTGAGGCGGAAAGATCGCTGCCAACCTCTGCCAGTACTGTCGGCACCGGTTTCTCCAACTTGGCACTCAATTCCTTCAGTTCCTGCACCAGCAGGTCGTATTCAAAATCTGATATTTCTGGATTCGCATCGCGATAATACAGCTCATTATGCCTTTTGATTTCGGCACTTAGTTGATTTATTCTGTTTTCAATCTCTTTAATTGTCATGGCAGATAATAAAGGGAGGGTCGGCGATCCGCAAAAGCATTATTGAAGTCTGTAACTTGTTTTGAAATAGCCAGTTCAGGGTCTATCTGCACACTGTAGATGGCTTCTTCCGTGTCGTTCATGCGGATTAGTATTTCGCCTTTGGTACCCATTATTTGGCTGCCTCCGGTAAAGTACTCGCTATATTCGCCGTTAATCTCTGTCCCGGTTCGGTTGGATGTGATGCTAAAGACACGGTTTTCCAAAGAACGGGTCTTCATGGCTTCCTGACACCAGGGGAGCACTAGGTTGGCTGGATGACATATAATCTGTGCTCCTTTCAGAGCCAGGCTGCGTGCTGATTCGGGGAATTGCCAATCGAAGCATATCATCATCCCGATCTTGACCCCGCTTTTGGCTTCACACGCAAAGAAAGCTTTATCGCCGGGGCTGAAGAAGAGCTTTTCACGATAGAATAGATGAATCTTGCGATATACGTAGTAGCTGCCATCGGGATTTAGCAAAGCGCTGCTATTGTAATACTTATCCCCATCCTTTTCTGGCAATCCATAACAAATAGAGCAATCGAGCTTGCGAGCCAATTGAAGTAGTGACTTAAAATACTCGCCGTCCGGAATGCTTTCTGCTACTTTAGCTACTTCTTCCTGGCTCTTAAACACATAACCAGATAATGCCAATTCGGGCAGTACCACCAAGTCGCTTTTAATCTGCATCAGCATATCGTGGATCTTGATATAGTTCTCTTTTGGCTTCATAAACTGAGGCAGGTACTGCAAGACCGATACTGTATATTTCATTGTTTCACCCTCATCAGTGGAGCTATAGCTCTGTCGAAATTACCCATAACTTTGGAGATGGCTAGCCCATAATTTGTAATAGGTACTCCCCGGCGATGGCATTCCACTATTCTACGATTCATTTCCGCAACGTTTATCATACAACCTCCGCAGTGGATGCATAAAGCATAGTCTTCCAGATTATCGGGAAAGTCGTGCCCAGCATAAGTATCGAAAGTAATGTCTTTCTTACTATAGTTGGATATCCACCTCGGTAGTTTTACTCTTCCAATATCGTCCTTTTGCACATGATGGGAGCAAGCCTCCGCAATCAGGACTTTATCCCTATTCTGAAGATTATCTATCTGATTTGTACCGCTTAGCAGGATGTCCAGCTCTCCTTTATAACGAGCGAAAAGGATGGAAAACGTGGTTAGTTCTATCCCTTCAGGAGTATCCCGGTTTACTTGCTCTAAGGCTTGTGAATCCGTAACCACCAGATCCGGGGGTTCTTTCATCATGGCCAGAGCGTCTTTCAGTTCAGTATCTTTTACTACGATGGCTTGTGCGTCATGATCCAGGATATCGCGGATAGCTTGAACTTGCGGCAGGATAAGGCGACCCTTGGGTGCAGCGCTGTCGATGGGGCACACCAATACCACTTTGGCTTTGGGTTTAATGATATCCCCTAGCAGGACACGGTTTTCGCTAAGATGTTTGGGTGCCAGACGCACTAATAGATTCTTGGCTTCATCAATGCCGCGTTTCTCCTTTGCACTTACATGTACAGAAGGAATGTTCCGCAGGCTGCAGTATTCTATGTTTTGGGAGTCTGTATCGTATAAATCGGCTTTATTGAAGGTCATCAACAGTGGAATTTCCATTTCCTGCACTCGGTCAAGCATCTGCAATTCACTATCTGAGAATGGAGCTCCGTCGCTTACAAAGATCACGATATCTGCCCGGTAGAGGATCTTGCGGGTGGCAGCCACGCGTTTTTTGCCCAAGTCGCCTTCATCGTCCACTCCGGCTGTATCATAAAAAGTAACAGGGCCCAAGGGCAGCAATTCATAATGCTTGTCAACGGGATCAGTAGTAGTGCCGGGAACCTCCGAGACTATTGCGATTTCCTGTCCTACCAGAGCGTTGATCAGGCTGGATTTACCCGCATTACGTTTGCCAACTAGGGCAATGATCAATCTCTCTCCACGGGGAGTAGTAGCCATCTATATGCTCCATAATTACTTAGTTTTCTTTTCACGCAAGCTTGCTAGCAAATATCCGTCAAGTTCTTTTTCAAAATGACAGCCATCCAACCGTTCAGATATGGTAGAATCTACTTCAGTTTACCCAAATATTATCCTAGAGTTCCAACCACCTTTGCTATCTGCTTCTGTTAATAAAGTCAATATGTGGCTTTGGCTTGCATAGTTACCACCCCGCAATTGAACTCCATTTTGGGTTTAAGTAAGCGCTTCCAGCTCCTTTTGCAAAGAATCCAGCTTCTGTCGGCTCAGATTCAGTCCCTTTATACTCTCGCTGCTATCCCGGATTTGCTTGCAGGTTACGATACCGTCTGCCAACAGTGCAGTCTTATCAGCTTTACTTAGCGAACTGAGGACGGTGATCGGAAATATCTTCTCATTCTCAATGACATCCTTTAGTGCTTTGGATTTGGGATGATCCCAGCCCATAAGCTGGATGCCTTTGCATCTACTGTATTGGACGGAATCCGGAGTAAACCTGGAGTTCGTAACTATCCAGGTTACAAACTTACTATCCTTGTAGGGCTTTTCTTCGCGTAGTTTTTCTACGATGTCCTCCACACGTGAGTGAACATAGAGCGGCACTTGAACGCTCACGCTGTTTCCCTGTTTTACAGAAAACTTGCATTCCACCAGGATCAGTTCATTGCCTTTGGATGCCAATACATCCATTTCGTGAGTAACAGACGCTCCTTGCATTACTAGTGCGGTTCTCACTGTGTATCCCCAGTGTTTGAATACCTCTCCGATAAAAACCTCGAAAGGATGGCCGCTGGGACCCATTTCCATGATCGCTGTTTTCAGCTTGTAATGCGATGCCCCAGCTTTACTCAAGCGCTTGAAATTGCTGTATGCTCTGGCATATATCTGCTTTGTGCTGAGGCCGTCATACACCCATTGGGAGATGTCATCCACGATTGAAGTTATCTCTTCATCCGCTGCTCCGGCATTCTTGAGTGATGCTTTTAGCTTCTCAACGTTAAACGCTTCCAATTGACCGGAAGCTTTCCTGATCATTATCAGAGGTTTGTTAGTTTCATATTGCATTGTTGATTCCTTATATGGATATTGGCCAACTGCGCAGAGACTGTAAGGCAGAACGATCTCGCATATCTATAGCATATAGCAGGCTCATCATCGCTCTGGATTATTATCCCCAAATCCGAATAATTGCGGCTACAGGAATGAGTCAAGTGTTTTGAATGCTGCATCCCAAACCAGCCTTTAGTATGAGTATTTTTACTGAAAACCTGAGATTGTTCTATCTATTATGTTGATGCTTGTCCACAAAGCAGTCTCAATACCACTTATCTATGCAAATAATGGCTTGACCTAATCAATACAATAAAATGAGCATCACCTTCACTAAAATTTGCGAAGGAGACATCATGCAAGGCTATTATCAGATGCCTACAGTTAACGGTGGACAGGTAGTTTTTCTTTCCGAAGATGATCTTTGGACTGTATCCCTGAAAGGTGGTACCGCACACAGACTTAGCTCCAATCTGGGTCCGATGCGTAAACCATTACTCTCGCCAGATGGTAAATGGATTGCATATATGGGAATGGAAGATCGAGTAATCGATATCTATGTGATGCCCTCAGAGGGTGGGCAAGCCACACGATTAACCTGGCAGGGATGCAATTGTATCCCGCTTTGCTGGAAAGGTGACAGGATTATTTATGCCACCACTTATGGATCATTTACTATCCGTGAGTTGTTTCTTTGGGAAGTGGGGCTGGATGGAATGCCACCGGTAAAACTTAACTATGGCCCTGCACTCAGTATCGCGTTTGGCACAAAAGGTGTGGTATTGGGTCGTAATACCACCGATCCCGCTCGCTGGAAAAGGTATCGGGGAGGCACTGCTGGGTATTTTCTGATTGATCCTGATGGTAAGGGTAAGTTTCGCCGGTATTTGGATCTGAACAGCAACCTCAGCTGCCCTATGTGGATAAATGATAGAATCTACTTCATCTCAGACCACGAAGGCATCGGCAATATCTATTCCGCAGATCTAAAAGGCAAAGACATCCGCAAACATAGTTCACATACAGATTACTACGCTCGCAATGCCAAAACCGACGGTAAAAGCATCGTCTGGCAAGCCGGCGGAGACCTCTATTCATTGGATGTTGCCAGCGACAAGTATAAGAAAATCAAAATCGAATATCGTAGTCCCAGAGTTCAGGTTTATCGTAAGTTTGTAGAACCGGGAAAGTACATGAACAGCGTCACTCTCAGTCCCGATGCCGGTTCGGTTTGTATGGACATCCGTGGTAAAGCCTTTTGCGGAGGAGCCTGGGAAGGCAGTATCCAGCAATATGGCAAAAAGCAAGGCGTACATTACTATTGCAGCACCATTCTCCCGAATAATAAAGGTATGCTTACCGTGTCCGATGAAGGCGATATCGAGCATTTTGAGCTGTATCCGATCCGGGCGGATTATGGTTCTGTGGATTCCATAACCAAGCCCAGAATGTTCAAAGGTGATTTTGGCAGACCTTACGAGTTTGTTCCTTCTCCCTGCGGCAAATGGATCGCCTTCTCGAATCATCGAAATGAACTGTGTGTCTTGAATCTGGATACAGAAGAATTGATCAAAATAGATCAAAACAAATTCGGTTTGATTGAGGGATACGACTGGTCTCCGGATAGTCGCTGGATTGCATATTCAAACCAGGAAAACCGGCTTACAAGCAGAATAAAAATCTACGACTTACAAAAGCGGGAAACACACGCCATCACCAATCCTGTAAAGTTTGACCTTGATCCCTGCTTTGATCCGGAAGGGAAATATCTGTATTTTGTATCCAGCCGCACTTTTGAGCCGGTAAGCGACAGCATGCAGTTTTCCTTTTCCTTTATTAAAGACAGAAAGCCCTATCTGATCACACTCAAAAAGGAAACCCGCTCTCCTTTCAATCCTGATCCCAAAGCCCTGGAGCTTAAACCGGAGCAGAAAGACGACAAAAAGAAGGATAAAAAACAGCCCAAAGTAGAACCGGTTGAGATCGATTTTGACGGCATCAGCGAACGGATCGTCGAGATACCTGTTGAAGCAATGTATTTGGGAGGCCTGGCTGCCATTCCAAACAAGATCTTCTACTTCAAATACGACTATACAAAGGTTCGTGTCGAAAATCAAGAGACTCAAGTCGATATCTACTGTTATGATCTGGAGAAGATGGAAGAGCAACTCTTTTTAGCCGGAGTACACTCCTATACCTTCAATATAGACAGATCGGCGATCCTGATCCGGGCAAATAAACAGGTTCGCATCATCTCTACCAAACGTGATCCCAAAAGTGATCTGCCCAAGGAGATGAAACCAGGCAGAGAGACTGGATGGATAGACCTGAACCGCTTTAAAGTAGAGATTGAACCGCTGCAAGAATGGAAACAGATGTTCCGCGAAGGATGGCGTTTGCAAAAGTACTACTTCTGGAACGAAACGATGTCCAATATCGACTGGAAACGAGTGTATAAACTATATTATCCTTTGGTAGAACGAGTGGGTTGCAGGGGAGAATTCTCTGATCTGATGTGGGAAATGCAGGGCGAACTGGGTACTTCACATTGTTACGAATTTGGTGGAGACTACCGTACGGGCCCATCATATCCATTGGGCAAATTAGCTGTGGATTGGAGCTTTAATGCCAGGAATCAACGCTGGAAGATAGACCGCATCATCAAAGGGGATTTTTGGGAAAGCAATAGCCGCTCGCCATTGATGGATCTGGGAATAAACGTTCCTGCAGGCAGCATCGTAAAAGAGATCAACGGCATTCACCTCAGCGCAGAACAAACACCTGAACGATGTCTGGTAAATTATGCCGGTACCAAGGTTCAGCTGTTGGTTACGGATGCTCGGGGACGCAACAAGAAGCTGGTAACAGTAACTCCTATAGCAGATGAATCTGCCCTTCGCTATCGGGATTGGGTGGAGGCAAATCGCGAATATGTTCACCAGAAGAGCAAAGGGAAAGTCGGTTACATCCACATTCCTGATATGGGCCGAGAAGGACTGAAGGAATTCCATCGCTATTTCTTGAGTGAATTGGATTTTGAAGGACTGGTGGTGGATGTCCGCTACAACGGTGGCGGCTCGGTTTCACCTCTGCTGCTGGAAAAGCTGGCACGCAAACGCATCGCTTACGACTGCACCCGTTGGTTTGGCTATGATCCATACCCCAGTGAAGCTCCGGCCGGATCACTGGTGTGTCTTACAAACGAAGCAGCAGGGAGCGATGGCGACATCTTTTCCCATGCCTTTAAACTGATGAAGCTGGGAAAACTGGTTGGAAAGCGAACTTGGGGCGGTGTGATAGGCTTCTGGCCACGTAACTGGTTGGTGGATGGCACCATCACTACTCAACCTGAATTCTCTTTCTGGTTCAAAGATGTGGGTTGGGGCGTGGAAAACTATGGTACCGACCCCGATATCGAAGTGGACAACATGCCGCAGGACTACGCCCAAGGAAAAGATCCGCAATTGGATACTGCCATCAAAGTAGTGCTGGAAGATATCAAGAAGAATCCACCTCTTAAGCCTGATTTCTCAAATAAACCCGATCTGGCCTCCAGATAACTAATCTTTCCTACACCTAAGTGCTTGGAAAATGGAGTGTCGCTAGCGAGAAATAGTTCGTATGTCATTATCCAGCTTTGCGATACCCTTTTAGAGCAGATATGGATTTATCCATCTCTTCGA
>JALOBM010000036.1 GCA_023228285.1 Candidatus Cloacimonadota bacterium
GCCGGAAACAAAATGAGTAAGGGCACGATCTCTTGACCGTGCCCACGTTCTCATTTTGGCAGATGCCTAAGAAAACCCATATAATACAAGGCTTTAAGACATCCTATAGTCATTTGATACTATTTCAGCAACAGCATTTTGTTCATAGCGCTTTTCCTGTTATTATGCAATCTGTAGAAATAGACTCCTGAGCTTTGCGGTCTGCCATTTTCATCTTTACCATCCCACACAATATGCTTATCGGCGCTGTTCAATCCACTGAATTGCCTTATCAATTGTCCCTTAATATTGTATATCTCCAGCCTGGCATCTCCGGAAGGAAAGCTGAACTGGATAGTAGTGTTGGGATTGAAGGGATTGGGATAATTTGTCAGAAGAATGGGGGAGTTTAGAAGATCATGATTATCTGAGGCTGTTATAGACATCTGGACGGGGAGGGATTCACCAGCTATGTATTGTGCCGCTACGCCAACAAGGTGAGTACCCGGATCCAGTTCTTCAAAGAAGTAGAAGTTATCTGGTGTAGAAGCCACCAAACATCCATCCAGATAAACATTATAGAGCTCAAAGGGTGAAGTGCTGCCTTCCATGGGATCATCCCAGAAAATCATGTGCATTTCCGTGTATTCGTATCCGATATTGAGAGGAGGATTCAGTACCTCAGCAGAATAAAGTTCATTACGGAAAAACTTGAAGGTTCCGTCGTAATCTCCCAAGATCAGATCCAAATCTCCGTCATGATCCAGGTCGACCAATGCCGGGGCAGCGTTTTGATCGGTCTCGATGCCGCTAAATATCGTTGAATTTGGCACCCATATACTTTCGTCATAGAGATAACAGTACAATTCTCCCCATGAACTCCCCGCCAAAAGGTCCAGATCCCCATCTCCGTCGATATCAGCGAAAGTGGGGGAGCAACTGCTGCTTACATCTATGGAACCAAAGAAACCAGGCTGTTCCTGCCAGTTTGGAGCTATCGGACTACCCTCGTTCTTCAAGTAATGCAGGTTTCCGTCTTCATTGCCAACTACAATATCCCAGTCACCATCGGTATCCAGATCAACAAACCTTGGGCAAGACCATCCCCCATAGTTGATGCCCATGAACATAAATGAGTTGTAGAATAAAGATACTCCGAGGTTGTTATAGTAGAAAAGACCGCCACTGAGATCTCCCACCACAAGATCAGGAAGATCATCTCCAGTTACATCTGCAGCAGCTACAGATGAATAGATTGAATGATCAATACTGGAAAAGAAATCGCTATCTTCTTCCCAAGCAGGATTGTAGATATCTCCTACATTACGAAAATACTTGATGTAGCCCAATTGAGTTCCCGTAAGCATATCAAAATCTCCATCTGCGTCGAAATCTATGAAGAAAGGACTACTGGCACCACCCACATCGATAGAACCGCCAAAGAGGCTTGTGTTTTCCTGCCACAATGGTACTGTTGCACTGCCATTGTTCACAAAGCATTTCAAGGGGCCGTCTGCAGTTCCATACACCAAATCCAACAATCCATCTCCATTGATGTCGGATAGATCTCCTGAATTCCAGTATGTCTCATTTCCCAATCCGGAGAATAAGGCGCTATTCTCTTCCCAAAGCGGATTTGTGGGGCTTCCATTGTTTTGAAAATAGACAAATCCATGCAGATCGCGTCCACAAAATATGTCGATATCCGCATCACCATCAAAATCACAGAATACAGGGTAGGCATATAGTCCGATATCCGAGACTAACTCAAAGCTATCGCTAAATTGCGGTTCTGTAGCGCTTCCGGTATTCATATACAACCTTACAGCTCCATCTTCGGAAAGGCCAATCAGCAAGTCCAAATCTCCGTCACCATCCACATCTGCCAGATCGGGAACGGGATAGGGACTCAGATTCAGACCAGCAAAGAAGCTCGGCACTTCAACATAAGAAGGGGTATCCGCATCTTGCCCAAGATAGTAAAATAAACCGGAAAAGCCTCCGGTAACCAAGTCCAGAATACCATCCCCGTTCAAATCTGCCGATATTGTAACTTCACAGGTCAAATAGGATAAACCTGAAAGATAGTCGGTTCCCACAATGTAAACAGGTTCACTAATGCTGCCTGTGTTTTCTAGGAATACCGGTGGACGGGAAGTGTTGCCCAACCAGATATCACAGTCTCCATCCTCGTCAATATCGTTGAAACGGACTTGGGAAAAGGTGAGGCTGGGAATTCCTGAAGGATTGAAGATACTATTGTCCATTGTCCAAGGTTGAGCCGATATGGTCGAAAGAAACATTAACAGCGCGATAACTACTGAGGTTTTAGTCATGTGAAACTCCTTTTTGTAAGTTCATACCCAAGAGTCTTTTGTCTCTAACTAAATAGAGCTTTACTGGGGCATTGTTTATAGATAAATACCAATCAACATTTTGCATATTTCGTTTTACTGTCAAGAACTTCATCGCCAGATTGGAATTCCCCTGAGTTATCCCTGAGTTATCCAATCCTAGCAGAGATACAAGATTGTTTGCTCAAACAGGCTGATACCTCATATACATCTAAAGCACATCCTGAACATTTATCAAGCCTCGCATAGGATGTCTTTGGGATACTCTTTAACTGCATAGTTCCAGCAAGCTAGGTAGAGTAATAAAGCATAAAGAGCAGTGATGCTACATTTAAGGGCTGAGCTTTCGTTGTTAAAAAAAAAAGGTGATAAGGATAGGATTTAATATCAGAATATTGGACTCTGCATAAATCTGTGGTATCGGCATACTATCCTTCCTCCATGTTTCAAGCAGTGATGAAGCAGATATAAAGCTGTTATCATCCCGTGTTCACTCGATGATAACCCGATGATAACTCCTTCAGTACGGGTTAATCTTCAGAGAAAGCCATCCTGGAGCGTAGGCCTGCCATTGTCCACAGATTCCATGCAGAATATGCGAGAACGGTAAAAAAGCATTTGTGATTGACAAAAATGTGCATAACTTCGGACTATACCTCTATGGTAAAATTACAAGGAGAACACTTGAATAGATCGCAATACAAAGTGATAATAAGTGTAGTAATAATGCTGCTTATTTGGGGCAGCTTATCTGCTTCATCTTTCTCGGATAACACTGTCAATTGGCTGGAAGCAAGAGGGTTGAGTCCTAGGATAATTGTCCTGATTATCTCAATGTTACCAGTAATCGAGTTAAGAGGTTCCATACCTGTGGCTATCCTCGTATTCAAGCTACACTGGTTTGAAGCTACCGTTTTGTCCATTATTGGAAACATGCTCCCGATGCCGATTTGGCTTCTTGTGTTAGAGTGGTTCTTTAACATGATCAGCAAGATTCCCATAGGGGCACGGTTTACCAAGTGGATCTTTGCCAGAACACGCAATAAAGGCAAGGCTATCGAGAAATATGAAGCACTAGGACTCACGATATTCATTGGCATACCTCTTCCAGGTACCGGAGGCTGGACAGGAGCGCTGGCAGCCAGGATATTTGGGATTAGCTTCTGGAAATCCATGCTATATATTCTGATTGGAGTAGTAATGGCAAGCTTGATCGTAACTCCGCTATCATTGATGGGGAAATTGGCAGTGAACTAATGGATAAAGAGATAAAAGTGTTTTGGCTGGCAGGCGAAAGCAGTGGTGATCTTCACTGTGAGTTAATCATGAAGTCGTTGGCAAAATCCGGAAAGCGTTTTCGACACATAGGCATCGGAGGGGCAAAAATGCAAGCTCAAGGGTTGAGAGCCCTGTATCCCTTCGAGAGATTCGCAGTAATGGGTTTTGTAGAGGTGATCAAACACATTGCTTTCTTCTTGAAAGTAGAACGGGGAATTCGTAAGCTATTTGCAGAAGACAAACCGGATATAGCGATATTAGCAGATTATCCCGGATTCAATCTGCGAATTGCGCATTTGGCAGACGAATATCGAATCCCTGTACTCTATTATATCGCTCCCCAGTTCTGGGCATGGAAACACGAACGAGTGCAAAAACTGAAAGACAGCGTGCGTCATACTGCCTGCATATTACCCTTCGAAGAAGAGATGCTGAATATTCACAATGTAACATGCAGTTACGTGGGACATCCCATCGCAGAAGAGATTGAATTCAAGATGGACAGGGACTACTTTGCCAATTTCTTTCACCTCAATCCTGACAAGAAATGGCTTGGTTTCTTTCCGGGCAGCAGGAACAACGAAATAAAGAAGATGCTTCCAGTGTTTCTGAAAGCCGCCCAGAAATGGGATCCCAAGGAATACGAAATCCTTGTATCAAAATCACATAGCGTAAATCACAGCATGTTTATGGATATGGTATGTGGCACGGGAATGAGCAATTTGAACATAATAGATGGTTATACCTACGATATGATGCGTCATTGCGAAGTATTGACCTGTACTTCCGGGACTGTGACGCTTGAAGCGGGATTCGTGGGAACTCCCACGGTGATCTGCTACAAAGCGAACCCCATATCATATATGATCGGTAAACGCTTAATCAGGGTGTCGCACATAGGATTGCCCAATATCATCCTGGACAATGATGTGTTGCCGGAATTGGTGCAGAAAGACGCAAATCCGGATATGATCAATGCTAAAATTAAGGAAATGCAGCAAGGAAGCGCCAGGCGGGATGTGGTAACTCTTGAGCTGCGCAAACTGAGGTCAATGTTGGGGGAAAAGAAACCCAGCATAGAAGTTCCGAAGATTATCGATCATTTGGTTAGTGTCTATGGCAAGCCTTTTTAGAACCATATACAATTACCTGGCCGCCGGGTTATTATACCTTATCAAGCTTAGCTTGCGCTTTGAAGTCCGCAATCAACCCCAAAATGAACGGGTGATTTATGGGCTTTGGCACAGGGATCTAATGCACTGCGCTCTGCAACGTGCCGGAGATCCGGTTGCCGTGATGATATCTTCCTCAAAAGACGGAGAATTGATTGCAGGGCCGTTAACAGTTTTGGGCTACGCTACAGTCCGAGGATCCAGCAGCAGACAGGGCTCGCAAGCTTTGAAGGCAATGCTGCGGTTTGCTAAAGACAAGTCTCTTGCGATTACTCCGGATGGCCCCAAAGGGCCAGTGGGAACCATCCACCCCGGAATGTTTCAACTGGCACTTTTGGCAAAGATTCCCATCGTAGCGGTTGCCTGCCATACGAAAAGGGAATGGGTATTCAATTCCTGGGACCGCTTCAGATTCCCCAAACCATTTGCCACCATTCAGATAGAATATTCTGAACCTTTATATGTAGAATCCAAAGAAGACATTCCGGTTGTAGAAGCGAAATTCAGGGCTTTTATGGAGAAATGGAGTAGTAGTCATAACTAGACTTGGATTTTGGAGTAGCTAACCGTCAATCCGTACTACAAAAGGTGTCTCTATCTTCAATCGGTTTGGACAAAATAATCAGAGTAAATCTCTTAGTGAATGAAGAGATATAATGTCTTTGTTTTCCAATAATTGCGTGAGAGAATCAGAGAACCAGATTCAGCTTAGCGGAGGAGGACTGAAGTCTTTGCAGATATCTAAAACGAAATCCGGTATCCTATTAAAATGATCCAAGCTATGTGAATCCGAACCGATTGAGATGAATTTACCTCCTAACTCATGGTAGTGCCGGATCAAGTCAATCTCGGGGATGATCTGTCCATAAGGTTTACGGAGGCTGCTCAGATTGATCTCCAGTGATATATCCCGTTTGATGATAGTCCTCAGAATTTCATCAATGATGGGCTGAACATGATGCTCATCGGGTGGGGTATCGTAATAGCGTTTGTAAACGCCAAAATGAGCCAATATATTGAAATTGCAGCTTTGAACCAACACAAGATTCTGTAAGTAGTAATCCTCGATTTGAGATGGGCTAAGTGGGGCAGAAAGAGGAATGGCTACATTGGTGTGATCGCTGAGGAAATGAACCGAGCCGAGGATGGGGGAAAAGTTGAAACTTGAGATGAGCTTTTCCGCAAAACTCTGTACTTGGTGGTAGTCACCTATTTCTATACCCATGCGAAGTTTAATTGCGGAATACTCAGCTTGCAGTTTCATGCAGTGATTGCGGTACTTCTGTAAAGAAGGCAGCCCGTACACACTAAGCTCCTGAGGCAATAGATCCAGATGTTCGGTGAGGGCAATCTCATCAAATCTCAGATCAATTGCTTTCTTTACCAGATCTGCACTTAACATCCTACTGTCGTAACTGAACTCGCTGTGAATGTGATAATCATAGTTCATAAAGCAATCAAAGCTGCACCCAGCGCACCGGTGATCTCCGGATCGTCCGGAATTAATAGCTTGGTATACAAAATATTTGAGATGCATTGAGCAAGATCTGAACCCTGAGCAACTCCACCAGTGAAAACCACGGGTAATTCGCACTGAAGAGGTGCCATTTGGGCATAAATGCGTCTGGCTATACTTACATGAACTGCACGAGCGATGTTCGCCACTTTATGCCCCTTTGCCAATAGTCCGATGATCTCAGATTCGGCAAAGACTACACATGTTGAACTAAGGGCTATGGTTTCATCGGATTGAGATGCGAGCTGGGAAAGCGTATCCAAATCGCACATCAGTCGCATCGCTGTCATTTCCAGGAATCTTCCCGTTCCAGCAGCGCATTTATCGTTCATCACAAAGTCCTTCACGCTTCCGTCCTCGTTCAAACTGATAATCTTGGAATCCTGACCTCCGATATCGATCACTGTTCTGGCGTGGGGAAAAAGGTAGGAACAAGCTTTGGCATGACATGTTATCTCGCTCTTAACCATATCGGCAGCACTGTACAGTTTGCGTCCATAGCCGGTTACACAGCTTTTATCTATGTGAATATGTCCCAGATGCCGATACATCTCTACGAGAAGATCATCTACCGTCTGAGATGCAGACACATCCGTGGCTTTGTAAGCGCTAAAAGCAATCTTATTCAGCAGCGAATCATATACTACGATCTTGGTGTTACGTGAGCCAATATCAACACCCAATACATTCATAGCTTATACCAAAACATGAATTTGTCGATTTTGAGGGATCAGATAGCTTTTGGCCAGTTGATGCAATTCTTCCAGAGTGCAAGACCTGATGCGTTCTTCCCGCTGCAGATAGTAATCCAAATCATAGCCTAGAGATAGTAGATTTGCTATTCCGGAGGCTTTAAAAGATATGCTTTCATTGTCCATGCGTGAAATTGCAACTAAATAGTTTTTTGCACTTTCCAGTTCCTGTGCCCTGATGCCGTCTTTTACCACATCATTAAGTATCTCCAGAAGTGCGTCCAGACACAATTTATGTTGCTGTGAATCGCAAAAAGCGTAGGCATACCAGAAGCCCAAATCATTGATGGAAGAGAAATCGAAGCCGGTTTGATAGGCTAAGCCCATTTTCTCGCGAAGTATATCATATAGCCTGGAAGAAAGATCTCCACCAAGTATATGAGCCAGGATGTGGAAGGCAGAGTTTTCCTTGATCCTCTTTGCTGGGCAGGCAAAGCCCCCCACATGAATAATCGCTTGATCCAAATGCTTGTAGCTTATACTTTTCCGAAACATCCCCGGATTGAAACAGAGTCTATGCTGCGGGATGGACAAGGTGGGAATTCCCTCTGAGAAACGCTCCGTAACCATATCAAGTACTACCGAGGGCTGTAGTGACCCCACTATGCAGAGGGCAAAATCCTGTCCTAATTGCCAGCAATGATGCCAGGCTTCACAGTCATCAAGGCTTATCTGCCGGATATCCTGTATATCGCCTGTGGAACTATAAAGATTGTTGTGAACACCAAAAAGCTTCCTGAACCATGCTTTGTAGGCTACACTAACAGGATAGTCACGTTCTCGGCGCACGCTATCGATAGCGGCGTTTTTCAACATCTGCAAATAGGATTTATCGAATTTGGGCTGCTGGATAATCTCACTGAGCAATTCCAGGACAATTTCAAGATCGGATTCATGACATTTACCGCGATACAATGTACTGTCCAAATGATGTAGTACCCGGATGTTGAAGCCGTGCTCCCTGGACAAGCGCATTATCTCATCATGACTGCGGAATTGGGTGCCATATAGCATCAAAGCAGTGCTAAAATAGTTCAATCCCGGTTTTGTTTCGTTGAGTTGCGATAGGGGAGAAGACAGGGCAAATCCACATATATCTCTACCGGGCTGATAATTGTATATCAGCTTCAGTCCATTGCTAAGTACATAGCTGTGATATTGGGGGAGGCCAGATTGCATCTGTTCTGCGCTGGCAGATTGACAAGTACCAGATGGTAGTGCGTTTGAAGAGGACAAAGGAGAAAGAGGAGGTAGAGCCTGCCTTGAGAATGCCTCACAAAGCTGCTCAATCTCGTCCGAGGTACTGTTTTTGTTCTGGATGAAAACTGCTAATCGAGAGTAGTCCCAATGTTTCCGTACAGCATGAATCAGGATGTCGTTGTTCAGGCTTTCTATGTAGGCCCCAAAATTGCTGATGCGGGCAAGATCACCATTAAACTCTTCAGCGGCAATCAGATTGGCCAGGTTTTCCACTCCATCGAAGCTGTAAAGCCAATTGTGAATAATATCTTTCTGGACTAACCTGAAGTCTTCGTTGGGTACTCCTTCAATCAGGATGTCTTGTAAAGCATTATAGAAATGCCGGATAATGCTTGCTTTGTTATTTCGACCGTTAGGTGAGAACAAGATAACACTGATTCCCGGGAATAAACCACTAAGCGAGCTTACCTTCACCGAAGAGCAGATCTTTTCCCGTTCTACCAATTCTTTATGCAGCCGGGAAGCTTTCCCGATGGCCAAATACCTTATTGCAATGTGTAATGCCTCGCTATCAGGATGGCTCTCGTTCAATTCCGGTAGTGCAATAGCAATCATATCTTGCTCATTTTTTGTCCTCCGGAAGATTCTGAATGTATCTGGCAAGATCGATACAGGTTCGTGTCTTTTCTCGGAGCTCATTCTCCAACAATCAAAATACTGGTGAAATAGCAGTTTCAACTCGGCGTCATCATAATCACCGGTAACAACCAGGAAGGCGTTTTGGGGACGATAGTGACGTTTGTAAAAGGCCATCAGTTTGGAGTGGGAAGCTTTGTTTAGAGATGTTCTGTTTCCTAGAACAGGGTATTTCAATGGACTCTGATCGAAGTAGTTGGACTGAATGTAGTCCACAAAACTCATCTCTGGCTCGGCTTCATACTGGTGGATTTCTTCCAGAATTATGCTGCGTTCCATGCGGACGTCAGAAGCACTGAAATCTGCATGAATAGCCATCTCGGACAGTATCTTCAAACCTGTTTCCAGGTGTTCAGAAGGGAGTGTGAGGTAGTAGCAAGTAGTATCAAAATCCGTATATGCGTTCAATACAGCACCGATATCTGCAGCAATGCTGCTGAGACTGTTATTGGGATACTGGGGAGTGGATTTGAATAGTAGATGCTCCAAATAGTGGGCATATCCGCGTTCATCTTTACTCTCGTGAACGCTGCCCACTCTGATGTACAACTGCATGCATAAGAGTTGATTATTCTTAATCGGAGCAGAAAGTAAGCGCAGCTTGTTTGGCGCGGTATAGATATTGAGCGCTATATTTGGGATAGTGTTGATCTTCATTTATGAGGTCTTGATATCATCGCATAAGCGTTGTGAAGATGTATGGATTCGGCATTCTCGGATTCTACGTAGAAACCGGAAATTCTGGAGTCACTCTGCAGTCTGATAGTGATCTCGCGTACGATGTCCTCCACGAATTTGGGATTTGCATAAGCTTTTTCAGTAACATACTTTTCATCGACACGCTTAAGCAAGGAGTATATCTCACAGGAAGCGGTCTCCTCAGCTAATTCTATCAACTCTTCCAACCACACAAATTCCTTGTATGTTACCTTGATGGTAATCATGCTCCGCTGATTGTGCGCTCCTGATTCGGATATCTCTTTGGAGCATGGGCATAGCGATGTAACCGGTACTATTACTCCGATCAGCAATTCAAATTCATCTTTTAGTGAAGCACTGAATACGCAGTCGTATGCCAACAACGAAGCAATCTTGGATACTGGAGCTTTCTTGGCGATAAAATAGGGGAAAGTGATATCGATGTAAGCGGCTTGTGCCTTCAATGAACTCTTCAGTTCCCTAAGAAACGGTTCCAGATTCCCTACCAAAGCCTCTTTGTGATAGTGGTGCAGAATATCGATAAACCTGCTCATATGCGTACCGCGCAGATGATGGGGTAAATCCACGTAAATATTCAAATCTGCTACCGTGTGTTGCTCGCCATTTGAGCGATCTTCTACCACAATCGGATAGCGCAAGCCTTTTACGCCCACTTTATCGATGGATATCTTTCTGGTATCGGTTTGGCTTTGAATATCTGGTATTGTCATATCTTTTCGCTGAATTCCAGGTCGCGTATGTCTTCACTCTTTAGCGAGACTATTGTATCGTCCTGTTCGTAATAAATGACGCAGTTTAAGCCTTCTGTATTGCTAACAAAGTCAAGGGCTTTGCCCGGTTCCATCGTAAACAAGGCTGTGGATAGACCATCGGCAAAAGCTGTGTTTTTAGCGATAACGGTTACTGAAAAAATCTTCTCCACGGGCATTCCGGTCTTGGCATTCAGGATATGGTGATAGCGTTTACCGTTATTCTCGAAGAATTGTTGATAATCTCCGCTGGTACCTACGCTGAGATCATTGATGCGAAAGTTGGCAATGCTGCTATCTGCATTACGAGGATGCTGAATGTAAACCAGAGGTGCAATCTTGAAGCCATAAAAGCACATGGAACTGCGGCTATTGATGAAACCACGGTAGAGATGGCGCTGCTTCATGCTCGCTATGGCTTTGTCCAGGATGTATCCTTTCGCAATCCCTCCGAAAGTGAGCTTCATACCAGAAGGTTTGTAGAGAGTATCTTTACTATACCTTATCCGGGAAAAGTCAACTTTCTTTAACTCTTCCTGGATCAACAGAGAATCCGGAACTTGTGGGTTTTCCGTGTTAAAGTGCCAAAGGTCCCACACAGGTTTAATGCTGGGATCGAAGTTGCCCTGGCTAATGTGCCATAAACTGTCTGATAAAACCAGGAGATTGTATATGTCTTCATCTATGGCAAACTCTTCTTCGGTGCTGTCATTGATTTTTGATATCATGCTATGGGGGTCGTATTCGTTTAACTTCTTTCCCAAATCCGTGATTAGAGAGAATACTGCTTCAATTTCATTGCCCACATTCTTGGATTTTGAGGTGGCAGATATCTCTACAATCGTATCCAGAATGTACTTGCTGCGTGTTTCTGTATATTCTCGAGTGATAAACTTGTATGCTCCGTATGAGATTACTGCTAAAAGGATTATTAGTGATACTATCTCTTTTCTGTTCATCGATTACATCCTGGATTCAAAAAGCTCAAACTGCTCCAACTTAATCGTATAGTCTCGGATTGCAAACCAGCTAAGCGGTAAACTGAAAAGCAAGGGAAATATCGCTAAACCGAAAGCCAGCAAATTCAGGATTCCAAGTACCAAGACCAACAAATAGATATTCCACCGCACATCATGAAGATGCCGGTAACTCAATGATATCGCCCTAAATGGATTGATCCCGAGACGTTCCATAATCACTGGAGCTGGAGCAACAATGGCTACCCAATAGTTAACTAACACTATCCAGACTAAACGCAGTATGGGATCGCTGGCAAAACCCGGGAAACCAAAGCAAATAAGGTATATCAATACAAAGAAAAGTGCGTTTAACAAACTGAACACAAAGTATCTGGGATAATGCCTAAGATTGGTGATAAGAGAACTAAGCTTCAGCTCATAGTGTTCATTCTCGCTGATTCTGCTGAAAGGAAGCAGTAGAAAAGGCATAAATGCACTAAATAGAACGCTTTTTATGGCTAGATTCAAGAGAAACTGCCCCGTTCCTTCTATATGAACATAATTATGAAAAACCCAGATCAGTACAGCTATGGGTATTGCTCCCAGAATAATGGTGAAACCTGTGGCAGGCACCATTTCCGAATATTTCGCTTTCAAAGCCTGGCGACTGTGTTTCATAATACTCATGGAGGATAGTTCCGTCTTTAGCACCGGGCTTTGAGTACCGCAAGCTACACACCAGATATCATGCTCGGCTAAGCGGGCATTACACTTCTTACAACGCATTGAAACTCCTTAACATTTTGACCATCCGCAAGATGGACATTTGAGACAACCTTCCAAATGTTCTATGGAGGAACCGCAATCCGGGCAGAGAGCGACTCGGGTATTTGGTATGTCCTCTTGAAGAAGAATGCCTGGATCGGATATAACGTGGATAGCTTTCAGTTCATTATTGGCATTTATCGATAGGAAGTTTTCCAGGGCTTGACCTACCGCATCTCCGCAGGATGTAATCATCTTGCCCTTATGCCACATGGGAGATTGACAGCGTATTCCCTTCAGTTGTCTGATAATAGCCTCTATGCGAATACTGGATCTAAGAGCAAGCGATGATAGCCGTGCTATGGCTTCCAGCTGGGCGGAAGCACAACCGCCCACTTTGCCCATTTGTACAAATACCTCACATGCTCCATGCGAATCTGTGTTGATAGTTACATACATGTGTCCGCAACCTGTTTCCAAGCGTTGGGTGATACCGTGAGTAACTTCAGGACGCTGTCTGGGAACGACCTTCTTTTCGCTTTTGTCGCCTTCGGATACGGATGATCCTACCGATAGTACTTGATTGTCTCGACTACCGTCGCGGTAAACTGTAACACCCTTACATCCCAGTTTGTAAGCCAGTTGATAAGCGTTTCTGATATCCTCTATGCTGGCACTATTGGCAAAATTGATCGTCTTGCTAACAGCATTATCGGTGAACTTCTGGAAGGCAGCCTGCATACGAATATGCCATTCAGGTTTGATGTCGTGAGCGGTCTGGAATACTTCCTTCAATTCCTCTGGAATATCCTGCATATGGGATATTGAGCCGCTTTGACTAAGCTCTTCCAAAAGTTCCTGAGTAAGCAGTCCCCATTCTTCTAAAGCAGCTTCAAGCCATTTGTTTACATACAGAAGCTTCTCGTTATCCATTACACTCTTTACGTAAACCAAAGAGAATTGGGGCTCAATACCGCTTGATGTATCTGCAATCATACTTATCGTACCGGTGGGAGCGATAGTGGTATGTGTGGCGTTTCGCATCCCGTTCTTTTTGATTGTTTCAATCAGCTCCGCCCATTTCTTGCCTTCCCTGCGAAGCTCTCCCGTAGCATATATGCTCTGGGAAAAATTCGGGAAACTGCCCAATTCCATAGCTAGTTCCATACTCCGTTGTTTGGCTTCGTAATCGATGAACTCCATCACTTTACTTGCCAGCCCTACCGCTTCGGTGCTGCTGTAGGGTAGCTTGAGTTGATATAGAGCATCAGCCCAGCCCATGATGCCCAGGCCTATCTTGCGATTTCCTTTCACCATTTCCTCTATGGACTGTAGGGGAAATTTGGACGCATCTATCACGGCATCAAGAAAATCTATGCTATCGCGGGTTACCTTGCGCAGACGCTCCCAATCCAGCGTATCATCCACTACCATTCCAGCCAGATTAATGGAGCCGAGATTGCATGCTTCATTAGGTAATAAAGGCTGCTCTCCGCAAGGGTTGGTAGATTCAATCACTCCGATGGCAGGAGTAGGATTGGCTTCATTAATCCTATCCAGAAAGATTATGCCAGGTTCACCGTTTTTGTGTGCCATTTCCACTATCAGGTCAAACACTTGTGCGGCAGGCAACTTTCCGACTGCTTTCCTTGTATGAGGAGAGATCAATTCGTATTCAGTGTTTTCTGCTACAGCTTTCATGAAGGTTTCGGTCAGACCTACGCTGATATTGAAGTTGGTAAGCTCGTTGGGATCACGCTTGCATGTAATAAAATCCAGTATCTGGGGATGATCTACACTGAGTATCCCCATGTTTGCTCCACGTCTGGTTCCGCCTTGCTTAACGGCATCGGTAGCAGCATTGAATACTTTCATAAAAGATATGGGTCCGCTGGATACACCATTGGTGGAACGTACCTTGGCATTGGCTTCACGCAGTCTGCTGAAGGAGAATCCGGTTCCCCCACCGCTTTTGTGAATCAGAGCAGCATTCTTCACTGTCTCGAAGATGCTGTCCATGCTATCTTCGATAGGCAACACAAAACAAGCCGATAATTGCTGTATGTCTCCGCCAGCATTCATCAAGGTAGGGGAGTTCGGTAGGAAGTCTCCACTATCCAAAAGGTCGTAAAAACGGTTCTTTTTGTCCTGGTCACCGGCAGATATGTTTGAGCTTACTCTATCAATCAGGGCTTGCCAATCTTCCAGGCATTCCCCATTCTCATCCTTTCGAAAATAGCGTTTTTGCAAGACAATGAGAGCATTATCACTTAGATGCATTGTCACCCCTTCTACTTTGAAGGTAAAGCCAGGATTTCCCGAGCTTGTTCGGGGCTGGCAATTGGACGACCAATCTCACTTGCGATGCGGGCAAGTCTGGCAACCAACTGTGCATTTGAATCCGCCACTACGCCTTTATGGTAGAAAATGTTGTCTTCAAAACCGCAACGAATGTGTCCACCAGTAACCATGGCGACCATTGAGGTAGGAATATGCCATCTACCTATTCCAGCTACTGCCCAGGTTGCGCTTGGTATCTCTTCCGCTAAATGTTCAACCATATATAGCAAATTCTTTGGTTTACCGCTCATTCCACCGGGAACACCCAGAACAAATTGGATATGCAGAGGCTCCTGAGTTATGATACCCTTTTTTAGCAGTTTTGCCACGACATCTATCATACCAGATTCATATACTTCTACTTCTGGTACTACGTGATACTCCTTAAAGGACTCTGCAAGGCGAATAATGTCTTTGGGATGGTTTAAAAAGATCTCGTCTCCAAAATTCAGGGTTCCGGCATTCAATGTGCCCATATCCGGCTTCAAAGCCAAGGGCGCTAGTCTCTTCTCAAAAGCTTCGCCGACAGCCCCTCCGGTACTGATCTGGATTATCACCTCAGGTACAGCCTGTCGAATCGCTGATATCGAATCCTCAAATCTGGCCAGTCTCTGAGTGGGAGATCCATCGTCTTCACGCACATGCAAGTGAATTACTCTGGCTCCTGCATCAAAACATGCTTTTGCTTCCCTGGCTTGTTCCTCCGGAGTGATGGGTAAATTAGGCTGATCTTTACGGGTGGTTTCTGCTCCGGTAATTGCTGCGGTCAAAATAATTGGTTTCATGTGTCCCTCTATACTCTTTTATTTTATTTCAGTCGATGAACCAGCTCTCAAAGAGCCGGACGCGTTTCAAATTGCGCATGGGATTGTTCAGAATTCTGCTTGCTATAGTAGCAAACTTGTCCTCATTGTCACTCACATAGAAGCTATCTTTTCCAGCATTACCGTCATGTTCAAATGGTAATAAACTCTTTAGGTGCATGGTAATAGCATCTGCACTATCAACCAGTTTCACATTATCGCCCATGTAATCCTGTATAATATGAGATAATAAGGGATAGTGTGTACAGCCCAGAACAAGAGTATCGATGCCCTTCTCCAGCATGGATAAAAGGTACTCCTCTACAACTTGCCGAGCGATAGGATGATCCTGCCAGCCTTCTTCCACTATTGGCACAAAGAGAGGGCAGGCTTTTGAGAATATATTAGCTTCAGGGTTATGAATATGGATCGCTTTGCTATAAGCTTCACTACGCACCGTACCCTCAGTACCGATAACTCCGATATTCAAGTTTCTGGTGGTACGAACAGCAACTTCACTTCCAGGTTCGATCACGCCAATTATCGGTATGTGCGTGAGTTTGCGCAAATGTGGGATAGCGACTGAGGAGGATGTATTGCAAGCTACAATCAGGATTTTGATGCCTTGCTGAAGCAGGAATCTAGCGTTTTGAACCGAGTATTCTATAATTGTATTTGGAGACTTTGGTCCATAAGGAACTCGTGCTGTATCACCAAAATACACCAAGTCTTCTTCCGGGAAAGCATCACGAATAGCCTTGTATACTGTAAGGCCTCCAACGCCTGAATCGAATATCCCGATTGGTTTCTTCATTATCTTCTTTTCCTGCCTTGTCGTCTGTGTTTATTCTCACCATTTTTTCGATCCGATTTGGCGTCAACCATAATTCTGTGTTTGCTGTTTACTTGTTTTATTTCCATGCGTTTGATCCGGTGATAATGTGTATGGCAATCAGGTTCTCCCGTTAATTCCAGATATACATCATCGCTCACTTCCATGATGCGCACTTTCACGCTGTCCAAAAGTTCAAAAGATTCGGAATTTGAGGGATTCACAAAGCGCATCTCACGATCCCGATACTCCCATTTCCCTTTTCCAAATTGAGTTATCTGCAACATTGCCGTTACGGGAATCTCGTTGAGACGAATCAAAGCGCCGGAGCTGTTTGCGGAAATCATCATACCGGTAAACAACTCTCCCACTTTATCTCGCATGTAGGTAGCGCTATATACTTTCTCTATATCCCTTTCTGCTGCATCAGCTTGTAACTCCTGCTCAGATGCTACATTTGCCCAGCGTATGATCTGGTCTTTGCTGATTTTGCTATTGGAGCTTCGGATCACGTGTATCTTGCATAGATGGTGTACGGCCAGATCACAGAGACGGCGAATAGGACTGGTAAAATGCGTGTAGTTTTCCAATGCCAAACCGAAGTGACGGATGTGTAATGGCGAGTATTTGGCCTTTTTCATGCTACGGAGGATAATGCGGTCAAACACTTTATGATAGTCTTTATTTGGTAGAGATGACAGCAAGTTTTGAACACTCTTGTTCAGGTTTTCCTTTTCCAGGTAAGCTATGCCATAGAAGTCCAATACCTCCCTCAATCGCTCAATCTTCATAGTGTCTGGATCTTCGTGAATGCGATAGATGGAAGCAGGTGCTTTCTTTGACAACTGAGTAGCGGTGTACTCATTTGCCACCAACATAAAGTTCTCTATTAATTTATGACTTTCGGTTTCCTCCGCTATGCCCAAATGGTGGACAAAACCTTCTTCATCATACAGGTATTCAATTTCAGGCAAATCGAAGAATATATATCCATTGTCCAGTCTGATCTTACTGAGGGCAGCAGAGAGCTTGCGACTGTCGTCCAGAGCTTTCTTCAAGGTGGGGGAGAACTGGCTGGCTTTCCCTTCGAAATAAGCATCTACTTCTTCATATACTAACCGCACATTGGAGCGGATTACAGCTTCATACATGCTTTGTTTCAGCACATTTCCTTGCTTGTCAAATTCGGTTTGAACTGTCATTACCAGCTTATCTTCATCCGGACGCAAACTGCATATCTGGTTTGATAAGCGCTCCGGGATCATTGGAATCACCTTCTTGGGGAAATAGAAGCTATTACCTCTTACTGACGCCTCAGCGAATGTTTTAGTGTCCGTGCCCACATAATGAGCTACATCAGCAATATGAACCCACAGTATCCAACCCTGCTTGCTCTCCTCTATCGATATTGCATCATCAAAGTCCTTAGCTGATGCAGGATCGATGGTGAAAGTATAGATATCACGCAAGTCCTTCCGTTTTATAATTTCGTGCTCATCCGGCTCCAAAGGCAGGTTCTGAACCTCTTCCAACACCTCATCCGGAAAACTTAGCGGTAATTGGTATTGGCGGATTACAGCCAGGAGCTCGACCTGAGGATCTCCGGATTGCCCCAACACCTCTGTGATCTTGCCGCCGGGCATCTTTCCGCTAAGGTGATCTCCCCAATTTGTAACGGTAAGAATCACTTTCTGTCCGGGTACAGCTCCCCCTAGCTCATTTACTTCAAACCAGCTATGAATTTTGGGGTTTGACGCTACAAATATCCATTTGTTCTTTGCTTTGGAGATTCCTCCGGGGATCTGCTCGTTTGCCCGCTTCACTATGCGGCGTACCACTCCGTGTTCTCCCCGGTTTCTGCGACTTTGCGGCTCTATCAAGACGACATCATTGTGATACGCATTTAGGGTGTCTTCACTATCAACGAAATAGTCCTTCGCCGCCGTTCTTACAAAGGCGAAGGAGCGGTCTCTGGCCAGTGATGTGGCATCAAATATACCTTCAATCAGCTTGGCACTCCGTGAGGTATGATCGTTAGACTGTTCTTTCATGATCGGCTTTTGAAGCGATGATTTGCATTCGTAACTTAGCTTATAGCGTTTTCTTTCTTTGATTAGTTTGCCATCAAGCATGAGATTGGACAGGGTCTGACTCACCTGGGCTTTTGTCTTCTTCGATGCACCTAATTTTGCACATATCTCACTGTAGGTATGGCCGTTAGAACACGCACTCAAGAGTATGTCTAATATTATAGTTTCTATATCGTTGTTATTCAATTTATTCCTTCAATATCTTTTGCCGATTTTTTGCTCCAAGAAATCAAGCAGTTCCGGCACCTCAGCTTGAGATTTGGAAAAGCGCAGAGATTGTCCTCTAAAGGGATCCAATCTGCGAGGCATTTTAAATGTAGATAACATTACTCCTCGTTTATCCTTGTAAAAGCATCCAAAGTCACTCCATGACCTCTTTATTTTGAAGAATATGTAACGTACCTGGATCTCATCTTCATAGAGGAAGTACTCCGTAATGATGAAATAGGGAATCAGATTTCCATAAACCAAGGCTAAACCTAGAAAATAGAACAAGGGCATTTGCCAATTAAGCACCGTCAAACGGTAGAGAAACATAGTTAAAAAAGCCAGAAAAAGGAGAAGTAGGGTAGAGCTGAGAGGACGCTCAGCAAATGGCCAGGATTTCCAGCTTAGTTTCGGTTCAGGATACATTCTGGACAATCTCCCGGCATTTTTCTATCTCTTCTTTGATGATCAACACATCTTTGAATGTATTGCTATTAGAGAATTTAGAGCCCAAAGTATTGGCTTCACGCTGCATTTCCTGAAGGATGAAGTTCAGGGTCTTGCCAATTTCCTGCTCTAGTTTCACAGTCTCCCTGAAAGTATTAATATGAGATTTCAAGCGTGTAATCTCCTCTTGTATATCGTATTTATCTATGTACAGGGCAAGTTCTTGTATTAATCTTTGTTCAGTGTTTTCTATCTGATACTCACCCATAATCTCTTTAATTCGTTTGTTCATGTTATCAAAGATTTCTTGCTTGTATGGTTTAACTGCTTGTTCTACATCATTTATTGCAGTACTAATGTCATCCATGGAGTTCGATAATACCTTCTGTATGTCTTTGGCCTCATTAATCATGGATCTACAAATATCATTCAATGCTTCTCTCAGAGTACAGAGCAGAATCTCGTGAAGCTCTTTGTCTTCGGATAATTGATTGCCATTCTCGATTACTCCGGGTTCATTGAGAAGAAACTCCAGAGAAACATCTTTCTGTAGATGAAGGGAAGTTTGTGCCTGTTTAATGATATCGTAGTACTTTCTCAGTTTTGGCTCATTTAAACGTAGTTTAGGCTCTCGATAGTCATTTATGTTTACCCTGATCTCAATCGAGCCACGAGAGAGGTATTTCGAGCTCTCTTTTCGAAGCTCAAATTCAAAGAAGCTCAGTTCACGGGGCAGGTAGCTCTTTATATCCAGGTATCTGCCGTTAACGCTTTTGATTTCGATATCACATTCAATATTGTGCATGCTCTGATGGCTTTTCCCGAATCCGGTCATACTTTTCATATAATCTCCACTATATATATCTGCGGGGGATAACTATCTGGGTTTTATAGCAGATACGTTTCACAGGTAAGTTTACATAACATCTCTTATGTATAAACTGGGCTACTGGCATATTAACGTGCCCGCTGTGGCGTCTATCACCCTGGCACTTACCAAAGTTCCGATCATCGATTCGTCTCCGCCCAATACTGCAATTTTAAAATCGCTGGTCTTTCCGGAAACCTGTTCTTTATTTTTTTTACTGAAGTCTTCCACATAGACTTCTACGGTTCTACCAATCTGAGCGCGAAACTTCTTGAGAGTAATCTCCCGTTGTAGATCGATCATTCTCTGCAAACGTTCCAGTCGAATGGCTTCAGGAACCTGATCCTTGTGTGTAGCGGCTTCGGTGCCTTCGCGGGGACTATATTTGAAGCAGAAGGCATAATCGTACTCGATCTCACGCATAGCCCTTAGAGTATCTTCAAACTGTTCTTCAGTTTCTCCGGGGAATCCGGCAATGATGTCTGTAGTAATGCCAATATCGGGCATAGCCTGTTTAAGCACTTGTATCCTACTAAAATAATGAGGATAGCTATATGATCTGTTCATCTTCTGTAAAATCTCGCTGTTTCCGCTCTGTAAGGGTAAATGAATGTGATGGCATATCTTAGAATTGTTCTTCATTTCTTCAACCAGTTCATCTGAAAGGTCTTTGGGATGTGAAGTAATGAACCTCAAGCGATACATCTGAGGTACATCCTCAGTTATCCTTCTCAACATGCTGGGGAAACTGAGATCACGCCAGTGGTAGGAATTAACGTTTTGTCCCAAGAGAGTTATATCCATCATTCCTTGTGATACAGCGCTTTGGACGTCTTTCAGAATATCATCGTAAGGTCTGCTTCGTTCTCTGCCACGCACATAAGGCACTATGCAATAGGAGCAGAAATTGTTGCATCCCCGCATGATGGTTACATAGGCACAGCGGGAATCTTGATGATGCGGCAGCATTTCCTCATAGATCTCTTGAGAATTCAAATCCAGTGCCGAACCTGTTTCTTGCGCCAATATATGCGGTAGATACTTATATTGATCCACTCCCACTGCGCAATCTATACCCAGATCTTCCGACAGAAGCCTCTGCCCTATTCGTTGAGCCATACAGCCCAATACTACTATTTTGAAGCCAGGTTTCTCCCTCTTACGATGTCTTTCGTTTGATATCCTACCCAAAACTCGCTGTTCGGCATGATCTCTCACGGAGCATGTATTGAAGAGTAAAATATCTGTATCATCGATATCTTTGGCGGGTTGATACCCGGACTCACGTAGAATGGAGTAGATTAGCTCGCTATCCGATACATTCATCTGACAGCCATATGTTTCTATATAAAACTTCATATTTATATCCTATTAAGATGCTGACGCAAATCTACAACAGCATTAATTATACTCCTCAGAGTTTCTGGTTCTATTGTCTGATCCGCATCGCAGATACTTTCGCAAGGATTTACACAGCATTCGATCATCAGACCATCTGCACCCCCGGCAATTGACGCCATAGCCAGAGACGGAACCAGAGCACGATTACCTGCTGCGTGCGATGGATCTATTATCACAGGTATTCCACATTTTTGCTGCATTACTTTGATTGCAGATAAGTCCAAGGTATAGCGTGTTTCCGTTTCGAAAGTGCGTATTCCTCTTTCGCAGAGGATGACCTGCTCATTACCATTTTCGATGATATATTCGGCTGCGGCCATCCATTCATCATAGGTTGCGGCCATCCCTCTTTTAAGGATAACCGGTTTATCGATTTTGCCCAAGAGTTCTAATAGTGGGTAGTTTTGCATATTTCTGGTTCCTACCACCAAGACATCTATATTTTTGGCCATAAAGTCCACTTTATCTATCTGAGTGCATTCCGATACGGTTTTCAAACCCAACTCCTGTCCTACTCTTGCCAAATGCAGAATTCCGCTATCTCCCAGACCCCTGAAACTATGCACGGATGTACGCAGCTTGTAAGCACCGCCGCGCAGATATTTGATTCCCATTTCTTTTAGAATCTTTGCGCTTTGATACAAGCTGTCATAATCTTCTATTGAACATGGACCGGCGATAATCCCAAAGTTGCCGTGTCCAAAGCTGTTTATTTCATCCACTTTGCGTATCCTACTGATATTCCATCGTTGCATACCACAAAATATGAACTACGATATCTGTCCAGCACAAGCTGAATGACACGTGCCGCAATGCCCATTGAAACAATCTCACGAGGGCTATGAGCCATACTTTGATACTCCATTACTTTATCCTGAAAAATGTCTGTA
>JALOBM010000037.1 GCA_023228285.1 Candidatus Cloacimonadota bacterium
AACTTCCTACCTCCGGCAAAATACAGAGAAAACTATGAAAACAATGTCGATAAGAAACGTGTCACTTTACAAGTGGTGTAAAAAATGGGACAGGGTCAGTGATAACATAGACTTTTATATGGTCTTGCGTAAATTTCTCAAAGCTTGTAATCAGATCTGATATAACGAAGGCAATCCGTTATAGACAAGCCTTCAATGTGGATTAACCTATGCATTGTTATCATGATGCATACAAGGTGATATGGAGAACTCCATGAAAAAATTAACTCTTGTTGCAGCAGCCCTGATGCTCCTCAGCGTATCGTTGATGGGCATCACATTTAGTATCAACGTCATCAGAGCAACAACAAGCACACATGTGTATATTTCTGGATGGACAGGTGTCCCCGGCGGACCATGGACAGATTGGAATCACGTAGAAATGACACGCGGCGTGCCCAACTCTGGTGGGAACGGATATATCTACTACATAACTGCTCCCAGCAACGGGCATAATGGTTTCGATGTTACTGCATATGCCGGTGGTAAATCCAGTCGTAAAACAGGATCAGAATATATTAGCGGCAATAATGTTTGGCTAGATTCCATAGTATTCCCACCTCCTCCACCACCTCCTCCACCACCTCCTGTCAATGATCGTCCTGACTTTCGTTAGAATCCCACTCGTTCGAAAAGCCGTGCCCTCTCAAGGTACGGCTTTTCCCATTCAATCAGTATCAAGGGAGCTTTACTAGCTCTTATTACTTCAATATCACCAGCTTTCCTTTGCTTTTCATTCCCTTGCCGTCCTGCAGGCTATAGAAATAGACTCCGCTGGAAAGCTTTGCATCAGATACCGTTAGGTCGCTTCCCTGATAGGGATAGGTTTTCAGCTTTTGTCCTTTCAGGTTATACAGACTCAATTCCCCGTTGAGAGCTTCTGGGCTACTGAACTTCAGAGAGCTTCCTTGCCGCGCCGGATTGGGTGAAACCGAGAGCTGTGCTGGAATGGCGATCTGGTCTTCACTAAAGGAGGACGCATTATAGAGTTTAAGATCGGTAGGCATCATACCCACAGTGTATTGCTTCCAATTGCTCAGATCCGGATGCAGGATTTCCACAATCCCATTCCCACCCCAGTTTGGCGTCAATAAAGCCACTACATTGCTATTTCCCACAACCCCTGAACACGCATTGGGTAAGGGATTGGAGTCGCCATGCAAGATCGTAAAAGTGGAAGGATTATAGCTATACAGATGCGCCCCGTTGCCATCTGCTACCAACGCCAGATCGGTACCTGCAATCCAGAGAGCCCCGGGAGTGCCCCCAATATCGATGGTTTCCACCACCGTATCCGTGGAAGTATCTATGATGCAGATAACTCCGGCAGTATCTCCCCAATTCCCAGTACAGGAAACATGGAGCTTTCCCTCATACGATGCAAGATGCTGGGGATTGGCACTCACCGGAATGGTACTCAACACAGTAAAGCTCTCCAGATCGATCACGCTCACGGAGCTGCCAGCATAGTTTTGGCTATAATTTCCCGCATTACAAACATACAGTTTATTGCCCACCAGTTCCAGGTCTTCCGGAGCAACACCCACATCCACGGAAGCTTCAACCGTGCCGCTGATCGTATCCAGTTTATACACTTTTTGAGACAGCCAACCCGACACATAGAGCTTTGTTTCATGTTTCAGGGCATCCCAGGGATTGGCTCCGAGCCCAACAAAAATGTTGGATATTGTATTGCCGCTTTCCCGCGAAATCTTCTGTACTGCATTGTCTCCGGAATTTACCGACCAGATATAGTCTTCATCCACCACGATTTTATTGGGTACGGTTCCCAATACGCTAAAGCTGTTATCCACCGTGTCTGTTTCGGTATCGATCCTGCTTAGGGTGCGGGATTGTGAATTCACTACGTAGAGCAGTTCTGCAGCGGCAAAGCCATGAAGCAGCAATAATGCCACTATTAGCAAGAGCTTTGGGAGTCTAAGTCCACTGATGTTTGAGTTCATTTTGTTCACCTCTTTTTGTTTTGATTGTGACTTGAGATGAACACACTGGATATAGCCCATTCCCCGTAGGCTTCTTCCATACTTGTTGGCAGGTTTCCTGGCTTGCAGCGGGTTACGCTCTGCGCGTCATAATTGCCTTCCCATCATATTGACAGTGACAAATAAACCCTGTGTGCTGCTTACAGTGGCGGAGACCGCTTCCGATTCTAACGGAATTCCCTATTACCTTTTGTAAAGCACCATCAAGTCACAAATACACAGAAATCTGCGCTCCAGAAATAGTCAAGCTATTTGTTGAACTCGGCTATGGTTCGTACGCCACCTGCTCCTTTGCCCGATAGTTCTTTGTGGAGATCGATATCCCCGTTTCCCAGTTGATTCCGGGTTGTGGAGTGTAGGCATAGATTTCGTACATTTTATTTAGGATATTGTTTACTCTCAGGTCACAGCGGATATCGATAAACCGCAGCCCAATCCGGTAGAATCCAGCAGTATCCAGAGTATCAAAGCCTTTCAGCGGGGCGATCATGTTATCGACTGTGCTATATTGTTCGCCGGTATAGTTATATTGCAAAGAGCAGCCACGTATGTCGTTACCAAAGTTCAGCATAGCTACTGCCTTCATCGCCGGAGTATATACCAGTTTCTTATTATAAGACGGCGATGGTATGCCACCAGAATTTCTTGCCACATCTTTGGCATCGGTGAAAGTGACTCCGGCGTTTACCTTCAGAAGGCGGCTAATCTGCATTTGTGTTTCAAACTCATAGTTCCGAATCCTTGCCTTGCCCACATTAAAGGGCTTCCAGCTTATCCCATTCAGGTAATACTGTCTCCATTGGATCAGATTTTCCACCAGGTTTTGGTAATAGGCTATTTTCCAGCGTGCTTTACCGGTATTTGCCTCTGCATACATGTTGTAGCCGAATGAGCTTTCGCTCTTCAAGTTCGGATTGCCCTGGGTCTCACTATCCCCGATCCAATACATATCAAAGAGTGAGGGCTGAGAATATGCCGTTCCCACATATCCACCTATAGTAAGCTCAAATCCCAGAGGTACTTGCAGTTCTTGCTCCAATCTCCAGCTCGGCTGCACTTTATCTTCACAATAGTCCGCCCGGAATGCTCCCAGGGCCTTGTAGCTCATGATGCCGGGATACCATACCTGCTGGGCTTGTACGGCGATGGCAGAATTGTCTCGTTCACCGGTTGTTTTGATGTTGCTCAGTCTATTGAAGTAATCATAATCCACTGTACTATATTCCGCGTTTACGCCGAGCTTGGTTTCTTCCAGATTCAGATTGTTACTCAGCTTCAAGCCCCGGCTCTGCTGCGTCTGATCATAATGACTTTTCGCCAGTGTATTTGTGGAACCTTGATTTGTGAAGATGCTAAAATCCCTATTCCACCACAACAGCAACTCATGGGCGAAATCCCGATGCGACAATATGCCCCGCAGGTTATGCTGGGCATAGTTTCCTGTGAGTTTGGAGTTATCATATAAATCCAGGAAGTTTATAGTCCCCGGTAATTGCCGGACAAAGCTGCCCATATTGATGCTGTAGCTCAGCTCTGACGCATCCTTGGAATACCGTGCTTTGGCATAGAAGCTGTCACCAGTTTTTTTGTTGTGCTCTCTTTCCAGTTCCGGCTCTATCCCCCAAAAATCCGGAGTCTTGTAAGTAAAGTTGTTCAATGCCGTGTGATGCATATACTCTGCTTTCAGTGAGAGCGCATCCCGGTTGATCAATAACCTGTAAGCCTGCTTGTACAATCCAAATGACCCCATACTACTATAGATTTCGGCTTCCGCGGCTCTGGCATCGTCAGCTTTTTTGGTGTGAATGTGGATGATGCCGCCAATTGCTGCAGATCCTCCATACACGGATGAATTACCTTTTATTACTTCGATATGACTGATCTGACCAATTGGTATCCGGCTAAGGTCAAATGCTTCTCCAGCGGGATTCAGCACCACACCATCCAGCATCACCAAGCTGTGACGGCTAAAACTGCCCAAGATGGACACCGTCTGCCGTTCCCCGCTCAACCTCGTATCAGTGGTTACAAAAGCGGGATTCTGCAGCAATAGATCGTTGCTGTTATTGATTCCGGCATTGGTGTCCGGATGAATGATGCTGGAATTTAACGAAGGGCTGTTGGGACGGTATTCGATAGCTCGTACCCACACAGAAGGCAATACAATGTCGTCTCGAACCAGAACTACCGGTGCTTTCAGGTCTCTCGTACTAATGGTGCGATCATGAAAGCCCAGGCGATGAATATGAAGTGAATCCGCTTCTGTAGCCAGATAGAAGCTTCCGTCCTCCCGGCTGTATGTGCTGTGCCGGGAATCTGAAACACTGGCTGATGAGACGGGATCTCCATCGGAATCCACAATTTTGCCCCCTATGGCAAAGATGGCACTAGAACAAAGCAGTAATGCACATAGCATCAATACTTTGCCTGTAACTTCTCGCGTCCGTATCATTTTGTTCACCTCTTGAATTTGTTTGTGACTTGAGATGAACACACTGGATATAGCCCATTCCCCGTAGGCTTCTTCCATACTTGCTGGCAGGTTTCCTGGCTTGCAGCGGGTGCGCGATGCGCGTCTTAATGCCTTCCCATCGTTTCGACAGTGGCAAATAAACCTTTCGTGCTGCTTACAGTGGCGGAGACCGCTTCCGATTATCAACGGAATTCCCTATTACCTTTTGTTAAGCACCATCAAGTCACAGTTACACAGAAAAAGCCCCTATGAAATAGTCAAGATATTCCTTAGTTATGCTTCTAAAAATCAGCTCTGCTCCCCCTCAGGATCAAGTGGTGCCGAAGCTGATATCATCGGGTTATCATCGGGTGAGCACTCGATGATAACGGCTTGATATCAGGATAATGTATCGATGAAGTACAGGGGAAGTATTTGCAGGGATATCATGGAGCTAATCCATGCATCACAATATTCTTCGAAGACCTGAGATTGTCTTATTGTCGAAGGAACAAATTGGTTGTCAGTCTGTTACCCCAGAACCTTTCCCAGATTCATCAACTACCGGGCTATCTACACCACTCTGGCCGGAGCTTCTTTGCCTTGAATCACGGCAATGGCGTTGCGTGCGGCCATCATGCCCATTTCTTCTCTGGTCTCCATGCTGGCAGAACCGATATGGGGCAGGATCACCACGTTGGATAATCGTTTCAAATCTGCCGGAATCTCGGGTTCATCTTCATAAACATCCAAGCCTGCAGCCCAGATCCAGCCCTCGCTCAGGGCTTTGATCAGTATCTTCTCATCAACGATCGCTCCACGAGCGGTATTGATCAGGATGGCACCCGGTTTCATCGCTTTTAGCTCTTTCTCTCCGATCAGATGCCGTGTTACGGAGCTAAGCGGCAAATGCAGACTAAGGATATCCGATTCCCGGAGCAGGGTTTCAAAATCTACATACTGTGCCGGGATATTCAGTTCCTTTATCTGAGGTCCATGATAGATTACCTTCATGCCAAAACCTACTGCACGACGCGCCACAGCCTGTCCAATGCGTCCCATACCCAAGATTCCCAGTGTCTTATGATGCACATCTTTTCCCAAAAAGAGCAGCGGTTCCCAACCCACAAATTTCCCTTCCCGGGTATATTTATCGCTCTGCGGGATACAGCGGGCACTCGCCATGATCAGTGCCCAGGCAAGATCAGCTGTACTTTCGGTCAAAACTCCTGGAGTGTTGCATACTGCTATGCCTCTGGCTTTGGCAGCCTCCAGATCAATGTTGTTGTAGCCTACAGCATAATTTGCGATCACCTTCAACTTATCTGTTGCTTCGATCAAACTTCTATCGATTGTGTCGGACAAGAGGCACACTAATGCGTCTTTCCCGGTAATATGCTCTTTCATTTCATGAGCTAGCATCGCTCTTTCAGAGGTATTGGCATGCACTTCAAAGGCTTCCTTGAGCTTTTCCATCGCTTTCTGGGGCAAGAGACGGGTGAGCAGCAATTTTGGTTTACTGGCATCGGGATTCAGGATTTCTACGATTCCACTATTATCTTCCTGGATCTCCGAGGCTTTCATAAAGTATTGAAATTCCAGTATTCTACCTTCGGGATCGGCTCCCCAAAAGTGGTATATCCTAAAACTGGAATTTACGCACGGAGCTGATGTGCTGATGCTTTTATAGCGTTCGTAAGCAGTGTCTACCAATTTCTTCGAATCGTACAAGAAAGTGATGGTGCCTTGGGACTGGCTGCTTTCTCCTATGCAGAATCCCACCAGGAATCCATTATGTTCAAAAATTAGGCATTTGCCTTGATCTAGCCACAGATTTAAGCCCAACGAATCCAGATAAAAACTCCTGAGAGCTTCCAAGTCACGGGTGTTAAAGAAAACGATTCCGGACATTTATCTACTCCATATTATGTGTCGATTATATAGATATAATAAGGTGCGGACAAGAAAAATCAAATCCAAAAACCCACACAGAAGCGGGCATGGAGAAAGTGTGTGTAAGGAGGGAGATTTGTAAGTATCTGGATATAATGATAAAAAAGCAACCGGGACCGTACCCAAAGAAACGATCCCGGTCTATATCTGCTTGCTTGTGTGAAGTTATCGGATTGCTGCCATAGCTGCCGCGAGTCTGGCAATTGGTACGCGGTAGGGGGAGCAGCTAACGTAGTTCATGCCAACTCTGTGGCAGAACTCCACGCTTGAGGGTTCTCCGCCGTGTTCGCCGCAGATGCCCACTTTCAGATTCGGGCGAGCGCTGCGACCGCGGGTAGTTCCCAGTTCCACCAGCTGGCCTACGCCTTCCTGATCCAATATCTGGAAGGGATCGTGTTTCAGCAGGTTTTTCTTCAGATAAACGGGCAGGAATACACCAGCGTCGTCACGGCTATAACCAAAGGTCATCTGTGTGAGGTCGTTGGTGCCAAAGCTAAAGAACTCAGCGCTTTCGGCGATCTTGTCCGCTGTAAGGGCTGCGCGCGGAATCTCGATCATGGTTCCAACCAAGTATTGCACTTTTTCACTGGTCTCCTGGAAGACTTTCTCAGCGGTAGAGCGGATGATTTCTTCCTGCAGCTTGAATTCTGCCAAAGTTCCGATGAGCGGTACCATGATCTCCGGAAGTACCTTCACGCCTTTCTTTTGAACGTTGATTGCGGCTTCGATGATGGCTCTCGCCTGCATCTCTGTGATTTCAGGATAGGTATTGCCCAAGCGGCATCCACGGTGACCGAGCATGGGATTGAATTCATGCAGGGAGTCCACTCTGTTTTTCACTTTCAGGGGATCGATCCCGAGACTTTTGGCGATCTCGATCTGATCTTTTTCCTCATGGGGTACAAACTCGTGTAAGGGGGGATCCAAGAGGCGAACGGTAACCGGGAAGCCGTCCATGGCAGTGAAGATACCTTCAAAATCGCTGCGCTGCATGGGCAGAAGCTTGTCCAATGCCTTTCTGCGTCCGGCTTCGTCGTCTGCCAGAATCATCTCGCGCATGGCATTAATGCGTTCTCCCTCGAAGAACATATGCTCGGTGCGGCAGAGTCCGATGCCTACTGCGCCAAATTTGCGGGCAACTATAGCATCCTTGGGTGTGTCGGCGTTGGTGCGCACTTTCATTTTGGTATGTTTGTCTGCCAGTTCCATAATTCTGGCAAAATCTCCGCTCAATTCCGGATCCTGGGTATCAACTTTTCCTTCCAGTACCTGGCCGGTGGAGCCGTTCAATGATATCCAATCGCCTTCCTTGTAGCTTTTGCCGTCAACAGTCATGATGCGGGTTTTGTAATTGATCTGCAAGGTACCCGCGCCGGAAACACAGCATTTACCCATACCGCGGGCAACCACAGCAGCGTGGGAGGTCATTCCGCCACGAGCGGTAAGGATGCCTTTGGCAACGTTCATTCCACGCAGGTCTTCAGGAGAAGTCTCGGTGCGAACCAGGATCACTTTCTTGCCGTCTTTGGCCCATGCTTCTGCATCTTCGGCAAAGAAAACGATTTGACCGGTGGCAGCGCCGGGAGAGGCAGGCAGCCCCTTCGCTATCACGTGTGCTTTTGCCAGAGCGTCTCTATTGAATACAGGATGCAGCAGTTCGTCCAGTTTCTCCGGTTCCATGCGCAATAGTGCGGTCTTTTCGTCGATCATGCCTTCTTTCAGCATATCCACGGCGATCTTGACCATTGCAAATCCGGTGCGTTTGCCATTGCGGGTTTGCAGCATCCACAGTTTGTTGTCTTGGATGGTAAATTCCAAGTCTTGCATATCGTGGGCATGGTTTTCAAGTTTTTTCTGGATGTCGAAGAGCTCTTTATATGTGGCAGGCATCACTTCTTCCAGAGAGGGGAATTTTGCTGCACGCTCATCTTCGCTGATTCCTGCAAGTTTCGCCCATCTTCGTGAGCCTTCTTTGGTGATTTGCTGAGGTGTGCGGATTCCGGCAACTACGTCTTCGCCCTGGGCGTTGATGAGGTATTCTCCGTTGAAGATGTTTTCGCCGGTGGCGGCATCACGGGTGAAGGCAACGCCGGTGGCACTGGTATCGCCCATATTGCCAAAGACCATGGCTTGTACGTTTACGGCTGTTCCCCATTCGTGAGGGATACCGTTCAGCTGGCGGTAATAGACGGCGCGGTCGTTGTTCCAACTATCGAACACCGCAAAAATTGCACCCCAGAGCTGATCCCATGGATCCTCCGGGAAGTCGTGACCAGTATTGTCTTTCACGGCTTTTTTGAAGAGAACTACCAGCTGCTTCAGGTCTTCACTGGTCAGTTCGAGGTCGTTCTTCACGCCTTTTTCTTCTTTCATGTGATGTATAATAACTTCAAAGGGATCTTCTTCTTCTTTGCTTTGGGGTTTCAGGCCCAATACAACATCGCCATACATCTGCACAAAGCGGCGGTAGCTATCCCAAGCGAAGCGCTCGTTATTGGTCTTTCTGATGATGCCTTGCACGGCATTGTCGTTCATACCAAGGTTCAGGATGGTGTCCATCATACCGGGCATGGAAGCTCTGGCGCCACTACGCACGGAAACCAGCAAGGGGTTTTCGTTGGAACCAAATTGCATTCTCATGATTTGTTCCACGTGTTTGACGGCTGTTTTAACTTCATTGGCTAGCATATCGCGCATTTTCTCGGGGCCAACCTGATTGAACTCAGTACAGGCATCTGTGGTGATAGTGAATCCGGGGGGTACAGGAACGCCGATGAGATTCATTTCGGCGAGGTTTGCACCTTTTCCACCCAGCAGATTCTTCATATCGGCTTTACCTTCAGCGTGTCCGTTACCAAATAGGTAAACGCGTTTAGTTGCAGTCATTTATCCTCCATGAAAGCAATGTATATATTTTATTCATAGATTTTCCAAACAATCTGACATGCTTATTCTGTCAACTGTTTTTGTGTGAAGCTCTTATCATTGGAGCCAGGTTGGAAATAAGGGGTGTCGACCTCCAGGCAGACAGAAGCAGCGGAGCTACCTGCAGTTGAGGCTTGGCCTCTGTGGTGACGAGATGTCCCCACCCCCTGTACTCCTGTCCGTCATGCTGCTATTAACAACGAGGTGAAATACAAGAAGTGAGTTTGAAACGGGAGAAAGCTCTTAATCTCTTCATACGACAGCCGGCTTGGACAAAACAGTAGATAAAATAGCAAAAGCAGGGAATAAAAAAATCCCTTTACAGATAATGAGCTGTTTTTAGAGTGTGAATTCGGACTACAATCCGGTTACTTTGTAATAATACACGATACTTTAGTTATTATAAGCATAGACAGCATAAGGATACGCGATGAAAAAGCTCTTTTTGATGTTCCTTGCCCTGATATTTATAGGGCTGCTCAGCGCTAAGGTGGATCTGAATACCGCCGGCATGAGCGAATTGAAGCAGCTTCCTATCTCGGAGGCGCAAGCGCGGGACATCTATGAATACCGGACTTTTGTGAAGATTTTTGACAGCATATATGATCTTCGCGAGATCACGTCCATAGATCAGCGCACAATGAACAAACTGAAGCCGCTGGTGGTGGTTTCTGTATATACTGAAACCGATGATGTGACATTGCGCAGAGAGGAAATCAGTGATCTGATCGAGAGGCTGGACAGCAATGAAGGAGCCAGCGAGGGTATGGCAGACGTTTGGGAAGACTATTTGATGACTCCTCAAAACGTAAACCGCATGCACTTCAACGACTTTGTGAGTCTGCCAAACGTATCAGCCGTTGATGCCGCAGCCATCCTGAAAAGAGTGGCACGTGGAGACACCATTGCCGACACCAGAGACCTCCGCGGTACTATGGGGCTTTCCTATTATGGCTATACAAACCTGCGCAACTACGTATATTTCAAAGAACCTCCGGTTAAGAACAGGCTGATGTTTGATGCTCAGATTCAGTACTACACCCGCTATTTTGAAGAAGGTCAATACGATATGCTGCACGAGCCGTTTCTGCCCAGCGATTATGGCAACAACTGGCTGACAATTCCTCAGGACAAACGCAAAACCTACTGGGGTTATTTCGAGCTTGATCAGGTGCATCCGGACATCACTGCAAAACTGCGGATGCGCTACGGCAACAATCTTAAGATGGGTATCATGAATTACTCCCCCAAAGCGCATGATGGCTGGCAATACATGGATTCCGAAGACTTTTGGAACAGCAGCAAATACTATGCCGGCTACGAAAATACCAAGATACCCTGGCTGGACAACACATCCCTAAAGATGTATCTGGGGCATTACCGCGCCACTTACGGCGAGGGCTTAACGATGGAGAATACCGATTTCTACAGCTCGCGCAAGACCGGATTTGGCTTTAGTAAGCGCATCATGGGCATCACTCCGGATCTGTCCAAGGCTTCGCAATATGCTTTGCGCGGAGCAGCGGTGGAATTGGCAAATCCTTATTTCAACGCATCTTTCTTTGTGTCGGACGACGATAAAGACGGCCTGGCATACATCAACGAAGATGGCAGCTATGTAATGCGGGATGAATATGGCAATGATGTCTTTAGAGATAGCGATGGCAAACAATACTTTATGGACGGCGCCACAGCTCGATATACTTATGACGACGGCAGTGCGGTAAGTGCCGATAAGAATAAGTTCTTTTCCTATATTACTCCAAGTCTGCCCTATGATAACGACACAATGATGGAAGCAGAAGCGTATATGAATTCATCTCTGTATCCGGAGGTGATACCTCCGGGATCTGCTTATATCCCGTATCAAATGCAATACATCAATTTAGCGGCTCGCAAGGACGCCATTCGTGAAAAGCTGTGGGGCACTCATTTGGAATTGAGCCCCATAATAGGTACCAGACTTGGCTTTACAACCTATACTGCTTTGTATGAAGATGCGCATTTTGTGGTGCCCGGTTTTAACGATCTGAAGAATATCCTGCTTCGTGATTCCTACAATATTCCCAAGATAGAGAAAGCCATGAATGCCGAAATCAGCAATCTCTACGGCACTCAGACCGATCGCTACAGCCGGGACTATCGCCGCGTTATCGGCTTTGACGGTGGCACAGTATTGGGTAATACTGCCATTCAAGGTGAATATGCCGAGATGAGTAAGTATGGCGAAGACACCAAATTGGGCGACGATCCCAAGGCATACCTGATCAGCTCTCACACTCAATTTGAGAATCTCTATTTTATTACCCTGTATCGAAACTACGACATTGGTTTTGATAATCCTTACAGCAATAGTTTCTCAGAACATGAGCGCTTCAACGATACCATCCTGGAAAAGAATATCTATGCGCTTAGCAATCCGCTGATCTCGGACATGTATCAAAACAGCAATCAATCTCAACCGGAAAAAGGGCTCTACTTTGAGACCAGATACAAATTTAATAGGTACTTCACTGTGGGACGCAGCTATCTGGACTTGTGGGAACGGCTTGCAGACGGTCGTCGCAGTGCTAGATTCCAGAGCGAACTGGAATTTCGTCCATTGTATCAATTGGCGATGAGACTGCGTTATAAGAACCAGGTGAACCGTTATGACGACACAGCAGAACGCGGAGTATCCAAAACCAACGAATACACTGTGGCGATCCGCACTTTCCTTTCCAACCGGGACTTTTTGGAGCTGGAATATCGTTACAATACCGTGCTAAGCCCGCCCTACACTTCGCTTACCTATCCCGCTCAACCGGGTAACAATACAATGGCTGCAGCACAAACCTTGATGACTGGCGATTACATCGGCGTGAATTACACTCACAACTTCACTCCCAGCGTAAAACTGCAGGGTTCCTTCTTGTACTGGTATGGACACGGCATCTCGCATTGGGATTGGGAAGACATGGAAATCGACTTTATGGGCGAACGCGGTGCCAAAGCATGGATCGCCATATCCAGCCGCATCTCAAACAATATGTATATGAATATCAAGTTCCGCAATAAAACCTATCAGGATAAAGAAGTAAGAATCCGCCAATTCAACAATCCCGCCGATGAGGCTTTGGAAGGTCAGCTTACTTATGCCGAGAGAGTGGAACACAGTGAAAACACAATCCGCTTTTCCCTTGATTATCGCTTCTAACGTGGAGGAAACATGTTATCAAATAAATCTCTGATTATATTTGGCCTGCTGATGCTGGTCTCTTTGCTTGGTGCTTTTAGTGTGAGTGACAACTATTATGGACATCCCCCTTATGGGCAGGCTTCACTGGGGCAACGTTACGGCATTTTGGATGCCCGCGGATTTGCCATGGGCGGCACCGGGATCTACAATAATATGCGCCCCGGATCCATAGCCATCAATCCTGCCAATATCACTGCGCAGGAGAACCATGCGGGACTTAGCCTGAATACTATGATCAATCGCGCTGAAGACACTCGCATGCTCCCGCTCTACAACAGCTTTGACGCATATATAGATGATTCGGTTTATGCCTCAAATATCAATGCTTTTACGGATTTCGCCGGAGCTGGCTACGCTGCGATGAACTTGGGGAGATTGCATCTGGGAATCGGCACTTATCATACGCCCTACACCAGTTTTTCCGGAAAGTACAGCGAAGAGATTCGCAACAACCGCAATACCGATAACGACGGTTATCCCGAAAAGATCGCCCAAAACGAGATCGATAACAGCGGTGTGCTGATGAAGACTGCTCTGGCAGCCAGTATCGGCTTTGACATTGCAGATTACTGGAATGTGAATCTGGGCGTGGATTATGCTTTGATGTCTGCCGATGTAGAACAGGAAACCACGATCAGATGGAGCGATTGGGCTGTGCAAACCGTAGGTGAAAACATACTTCCCGATTACAGCAGAACCAGAGATTGGGAGCTTGAGGGTCAGCAGCTGAAGCTTGGTGCGGCTTTCCGTATGGGTCCCCGCTGGGGGATGGGAATTACCATGAGCCCCAAAACCACATTGGACATCAGCGGTAGCGATTTTACCTATCTGGAAGCATCACCAAACACTGCAATGGACAGCACCCTGGTATCGATGGACGGAGATTATGATCTCCCCGCCGAATATAGAATTGGCTTTAGTTACTTCCCCCGCAACGTGATGCGTACCGTTTTCAAAGCGGATCTGGAGATGGTGCAATACAGCGATCTGGACGATATCTACGACGACGTCTTCAATTTCTACGCCGGAGTGGAACACCATGTGGTAAACCGCATTCCTTTGCGCTTAGGATTCCAGGCTGTTAGCAGTTATTTCCAAACCATGGAAGAGGATGTGGATCTGAATGGTGATCCCTTCACCTATCGAGCCGCAAAGAAAGTAATCAGTCCCAAGATAACCGGTGGTTCCTCCGTTCAACTGTACAAAAACTGGGTATTGGATCTTGGCTTTGGATATGGCTGGCGCGAATACCAGGCGTTGGATCTCTTTGGCGATAAATATTATGATGATAGAGTTTACACTGGCGGGGCTTATGCACTTTGGCCAAATTCCTATATAGACCTTCAAAACCGCGGATGGGAAAATCCTGATAAAGTAAAGGAAAACATCGTCAGCTTCAATGCCGGTATTTCTTTTAGCTGGTAAGACCTTGATGAGGTTATTATGAAAAGATATATATTACTATCAGTGCTGATATTGGCGCTGAGCCTGGCTGTGGCTGAGGACTTGCGTCTGGACATCATGTGGTCAAATGACGTGCATGGTGGCATAGACCGCTCTCAAGCCACTTTTATGAATCCGGACTTCCCTCCCCAGTTAGGAGGCGGTGCGTCGGCTGCTACACTCATCAAACACGTGCGTAGCTGGCAGAGCCCAACCCGTCAATCCTTGCTCCTGGATGCCGGAGACTTCTTTCAAGGCCGCCCGGTAGGGACAGTCACAAACGGCGTGTCTGTAATTGAATACATGAACATGGTCGGTTATGATGCCATGACCATCGGAAACCATGAATTCGACATCCTGCAGGATGAATTGGAACCCACTTTGGAATTAGCGAATTTTCCCATTCTTACCTGTAATGTGATCGACACCAGGACCGGAGAGATTCCCTGGTATGCTTTTCCCTATACCATTGTCAATCGCATGGGCGTACGCATTGGCATTCTGGGCTTTACCACCACAGATACTAAACAGATGAGCTTCCCGGAAAACATCCGCAATATCGAATTTCTGAATGAAAAAGAGTCTGTATCCAAATATGTAAAGATATTGCGGGAAGAAGAGAAAGTGGATTTGGTAGTAGTATTGGGACATGCCGGGCTTCCCTATGATAACGTGGAGACCTATCTGAGCCGTTACGACGAAAAAGGAAATCCCCGCTACGCAGAACGACGCGGTCACTGGGGTTACGATGCTCAGGAATTAGCCCGCGAAGTGGATGGTATCGATCTTTTTATCGGTGGACACATTCATAAGGGCTGGCCCAAACCCTGGATTGATCCGGTGACCCACACTATGGTTATCACAGGTTATGCCTACGGTTCAAACCTTGGTTTGCTTACTCTTACCATAGACCCGGAAACCAAGACTCTAACAGGTTATGAGCTCCCCGCCATCCGCGAAGGTGCAATGATCACCCTCTTTGAAGATCAGTTTATTCCCGATCCCGAAGCCAGAGACCTTATCGAAGGCTATGTAGCAGTAGCTGAAGAAGGCATGGATGAAGTGATTGGCTATGCCAAAAACCACCTTTCCCGCACCAATGTAGATGCGCAATCTCCCATGGGCAATACCATTGTGGAAGCCATGAAATATATGGTAGATGCAGATTTCTCCTTCCTGAATCTGGGTGGTGTGCGGGCCGAGATCAAGAGCGGCCCCGTCACCTATCGCAATATCTTTGAAGTAATGCCTTTTGACAATATGCTTATCAGCTTCAAGTGCGATGGCAGAACCTTGCGCCGCATCATCGAAACCCGTGTGGAAGGCAGTAGAGCGGGCTTGATCGTAGCCGGAGTAAAAGTGGTTTATTCCCGTCAACGTCCCAGTTTTGACCGCGTGACCACCCTGTTGGTTGGAGGTGAACCCCTCGATCCGGACAAGATCTATACCGTAGCCACCACAGACTTCCTGATGCAGGGTAATGCAGGACTCACCATGCTGATGGACATCCCAGCCGAAAACGTGACCAATCACAATATAAATCTGCGGGATGCGATCGTGAAATACTTCAAGGACAATTCTCCGGTGGACGTTCGGATCGACGACCGCTGGAAGCGTGACGACAACTCACGTCAAGCACCATATCTGGCACAATAAAAATCTGCATACTATGTCATAGCGAAACTGGTACCACAGAGTCTTTTGCGGCTGTCCTGCAGGAAAATATGCTACAAGCAGGACACAATGTGGAAGGGCTGAAAGTGGCCACACTGAACCCGGTGAAGCAGACTTCGGTGAGAGAAAAGCAGGATATCAGAATCACAAATCTGCCCGATCCGCAAGAAATATGATGTAATGATGTTTGGTGGTCACGTTTGGGCATTCGGCCCCTCCCCGGTGATAATTGCGGCGATAACGCAATTGGATCATCTACAGGGCAAACAATGCTTCAGCTTCGTTACCATGGGCCTACGCTGCCGCTGGATGGGTGGCTTGGACTTCAGTGCATAGTTTTCACCCCATGTATTGAAGTCCATTTGACCGAATAATGTATAGGTATGCAATAAGATACAAAAGGCCATATCAGTTCCAATCGCATTACTTAGGTTGAATCATTCCTCCTCTTTCCCCTTGTTCTATCCAGTGTTGAAGCTGATATCAAGGCGTTATCATCCTGTGCTCACTCGATGATAACCCGATAATATCTGGTTCAAGTATCGATAACCCAGAGGAGGAATGAAGCTATTGGACCGTTTGGTAGAAGTATCAATGTGCTGGAGTTAACAAGACACCTATGCTATCTATCTCTGTCAAAATATGTTAAGGGGTAGCTTGGACAATGCATAGTTACCACCTCAGCTATTGAAGTCCATTTGACCATGTAATAAATAGGTATACATATAGATACTAAGGTCAAATGAACTTCAATCGCATTATCTGAGATTATGCACGACGGAGCTATTCAGCGTCGTCCGGATTAATCACTTTGGCCATAAACAAAGCCTCATTGCTGGGTTTGTGCACTATCATACACAAGAAAGGCTGATCGGCTTTGAACACCGGGATATTGGGATCGGGTGGAGTAAAGGATGTCTTTGCAAAGCCGACCTGAGTGGCGGCCGCTGCTTCCGTTCCTTGTTCGATAACCTCCAAAAAGGCTTTGTGTACGATGTCTGAAATAAAGAGGTTCTGAGCACCGCCGGTTTTCATGATGCCGGAAAAATCCGCTTTACCAGCGTCGAATGCATCGGCAATGCCAAGTGTGCGGAAAGTATCCACCAGTTGATCCAGAGTGTGTTCCAAGCGGAATCTGGGGATTATTACTTCCACTTGACGAGGGCGGGAAAGGCTCTTCATCCAGCTTGTCCACATTTCTTCATTCAGTGCGGCGCTTGTCTCTTCTATATCTTTGGGCAATACAAAGAGCATTACCAATTCAGATTCCGCAAAGGGCATCTCGAGCAACTGGCAATTGCCTGTCTCAGCATAACGGAATGAGCCGGTCTGACGCATCAGAGGCATGGGTTTGCTCTGTTTTTCATCGCGTTCGGAGCTGGTATAGAAAATGCCCTTGCGGGTGTTGAAACTTTCAAACTGAGTCATCCAGTCGCTCTTGAAATAGATGCTGTTTACCAATACCATTCCATCGTTACTGTCGGCTATCTGTCGTTCGGAAATGATGTCTTTAATGCGGTTCTCAGTTTTCTTTTCCACCCACTGGTTAATGAAATCGGCAGTATCTTTGGCTTTATTGAAGTCCAGGCTAAACAGTTCGCTGCCAAATGATTCCTGCAATGTCTTGGCATAATTGGGGATCAGGATATCCTCATTCGCTTTGGCATTGAACATAGCGTTGGCTATATTCAATTTCGCGTTTCCCCGATGCTGGATTTCGTTCAGCATGGATATAGTTTTGCGGAAAGAAAGGTGTTCCTGATCGGGCTTGGAATCGTATCCCATCACTTTGGCAATCTCATCGGCGGTGTTGCCTCGGGAGCCGGTATAAGCCATTCCCAAGGCAGCTTTGATGCTAAGGGGGGAAAGAAAGAGGTTCTCATTCTTTCTATTTACCTGTTCCCATAAACTGTAAGGATATTCAAAGTGCTGCCGGTCAATCTTAGCTGGAGCAGGCACTTTATCCGCTACTACATTCTGCTCTGTAGAAACCTGTTTGGGTTCTACCTGTTTGTTTCTGCTGCAAGCACTTACGGCAAATAGTAATATCAGGGACAATACTATACTAAGATATCGGAACATTATTCCTCCATTTTCTTTATCATTATACGTGGGGTATTGGGATTAACTCCAATATTTTCTATCCAAAGTGCGATATTGGATGGCTTCGGAGATGTGGTCGCTTTTGATGGTGGGCGCATTATCCAAATCTGCGATAGTCCTGGCCACCTTCAGGATGCGGTCAAAGACTCTGGCAGAATAGCCCAGTTTATCGATGGCGTTTTGCATCAGGGCATGGCTTGCGCTATCCAGGGGACAAAACTCACGCATCATCTTGCTATTCATCTGGCTGTTATTGAATATTCCCTTGTTCTCAAAGCGTTTATGCTGAATCTCGCGGGCTTTGTTCACTCGCTCGCGGATAGTGGCTGATGAATCTCCGGAAGGTAGGGCGCTTAGGTCTTTATACGCCACAGTGGGTACTTCCACATGGATGTCGATGCGATCCAACAAAGGGCCGGATACACGGTTGCGGTATCGGCTGATAAAGCCTGGTTCGCATGTGCATTCGTGATTGGGTATGTTTGCCCCGAAATATCCACATGGACAGGGGTTCATGGAGGCGATCAGCATGAATTCTGCCGGGAATGTGAGGCTGGTGGAAGCCCTGGATATAGTTACAATGCCGTCTTCAAGAGGCTGTCGCAATACTTCCAGCACAGCTCGCTTAAACTCCGGCAGTTCGTCCAAAAACAGTACTCCCCGATGAGAGAGACTCACCTCACCGGGTTTGGGATAGGTTCCTCCTCCGATCAAGGCGATGTCGCTGATCGTATGGTGAGGGGCCCGAAAGGCTCTAGTAGTAAGGATACCATTGCGAAAGTCTTTGGAAAATCCCGCTACAGAGTGGATTTTAGTGGCTTCCAGCGCTTCGTCCAATGTAAGCTCCGGCAGGATGGTGGGTACACGCCGTGCGAGCATGGTCTTGCCGCTGCCGGGAGGCCCGATCATCAGGAGGTTGTGCCCGCCTGCAGCCGCAACTTCCAAAGCGCGTTTCACCTGATACTGCCCTTTTACGTCGTGCATGTCCAAAGGAAAGTCGTTCAACACCCGAAAGATCTTCTCCCGGTCAACCTTTGCCCTCTCTATGCTGGTCTCGCCTTTCAAGTAGCGGACTGTCTCTGCCAGCGAAGTAACGGGGATCACAGTGATATCGTCGATAATAGCGGCTTCTTCGGCATTCTCGTAAGGAACTATCAGTATATCCACACCATCACGTTGAGCAGAGATAGCGATCGGCAATACTCCATCTACAGGACGGACATTACCATCCAGGGAAAGCTCTCCCACCACAGCAATCTTTTGCAGACCGGGATCCGGGATGCCGTGGTTGTTCATCACAACAGCCAAAGCGATGGGCATATCCAATGCGGAAGAATCCTTGCGGATATCTGCCGGAGCTAGATTGATAGTGTATCGGGCACTTTTATAGGATATTCCGCTGTTGCGCAGAGCGGCAAATACCCGGTCTTTGCTCTCCTTAACCGCGTTTGTGGGCATCCCTACGATGTTTACGCCCTGTTGCATGGTGCCTTCCCGATCGCATTCTACCGCAACTTGCAGCGCATCAATTCCCAGTGTAGTATATGTGAGTGCAAATCCTACCATTAGCTATTCCTTTTCGATATCTTTGTTACTTTATTCATCAGTTTTGATGAAGAGAGGGGAGTCAAGCTTTTTCTTGGGAAATGCCTCATCAGCAGTGCGCATATTGGTTGAATGCTCAGGCTTCGCCTTCGCTGTTGAACGGCCTTCGGCCTGTGGCATAGGCTACGCCCTATTGAACCATCACAATTGACCGTGAAAATCCATGCTAGTCTGTGGAAAGAAGAGTGTCTAGCCACACATCCGGATCCGGTACATCTCCTACATCAGAATATGGAACTACTACGAACAAGATATTTCTTGACCTAAATTGCTATCGTACTATACTATAATTATGCTTGATTCTGCGGTTACCTATGTTTATCTGCAGTAAAACTCTGCAGAAAAGGAGTTCTTATGAAGCTAAAACCAAATGATCGATGGCAGTTTTCGTCGACTGACATCTCTGTTGATACAATCGTAGACAGATTCCTTCATAACCTCAAATACGACTTGGGCAAGGATCGTTTTTCCGCCACTGCATACGATTGCTATGTGGCTTTTGCTCTCACCATCCGGGATTACCTTACGGATAACTGGCTGCAATACCAACAAGATCAATATGCAGCAGATGCCAAACGCGTGTACTACCTCTCTTTGGAATTCCTCATCGGCAGAGCTCTCAGCAATGCCCTGATCAATCTGGACATAGTATCTGAAGCTACTGCAGCGCTGAAAAAACTCGGGTTCAACATGAGCGAACTGGCGGAAATTGAATGGGACGCAGGCTTGGGTAATGGTGGTTTGGGGCGCCTGGCAGCCTGTTTTCTGGATTCTCTCTCCAGCCTGAAGATCCCCGCTTATGGTTATGGCATCCGCTATGAATACGGTATTTTCCGCCAAAGTATCCATAATGGCTATCAGGTGGAATCTCCTGATAACTGGCTGCGTTATGGCACAGTGTGGGAGATTCCCCAGCCCGAGCACCTCTATCCCGTCCGATACGGAGGCCAGGTTCATTTCTCGGAGGTCAAGGGCGGCAAACTGAAAGCAACATGGGACAATGAAAGCTATGTGATGGCAATGGCTTACGATTATATGATCCCTGGTTATAGAAACGGAGCGGTAAATACCCTGCGCTTGTGGTCTGCTAAAGCCACACGTGATTTTAACCTCAACATGTTCAATCAGGGAGATTATGTGAGTGCAGTGGCGGACAAAAATAACAGTGAAATCATCTCCAAAGTTCTGTATCCAAAGGACGACACTCTGCAGGGCAAAGAACTGCGCCTGAAGCAGGAGTATTTCTTTGTATGCGCCACTCTGCAAGACATTCTGCGCCGTTATCTGAAAATCCACGACAGCCTTACGGAACTGCCCCAAAAGGTTGCCATCCAGTTGAACGACACGCATCCGGCCATCGCCATTCCGGAATTGATGCGCATCCTCGTGGACGAGAAGAATCTACCTTGGGACAAGGCATGGGACATCTGCACCAAAACCTTTGCTTATACCAATCACACAATCCTGCCTGAAGCCCTGGAAACCTGGACTACACAGATAATGGATGCGGTTCTCCCGCGTCACCTGCAGATCATCTACGAGATCAACCGCCGTTTCCTGGAATCCCTTAGCCTGCATAGCGACAACATCTCCGAGCTCTCGATCGTGCAGGAATTCCCGGAGAAAGCGATCCGTATGGCAAATCTCGCCATCGTAGGCTCACACAGCGTTAATGGCGTCTCAGCACTGCATACTGAGCTTTTGAAACACAATCTCTTTGCCGGATTTTATAAACTCAGCCCCGGCAAGTTCAATAACAAGACCAACGGCATTACTCCGCGGCGCTGGCTGATCCTGTCCAACCAGTCCCTCACGGAACTGATTTGCGATGCCATCGGCGAAAAATGGATGGATGATCTTACGGAATTGAAGGCCCTGGAGCAATTTACCGCTGATGCCATCTTTGTAAAACAGTGGGGCAAGGTGAAGCAAGACAACAAGATATCCTTCGCTTCGCAGATGAAGAAAATGGACAAGATCGAGCTCAATCCGGATTCGATCTTCGACTTTCATGTAAAACGCATTCACGAGTACAAAAGACAACTGCTCAATGCCTTACACATTATTCACCTAGCCTTGCAGATACGCGACAAAGGCATGCGCCCGCTATGCCCTCACAGCTTCCTCTTTGCAGGAAAAGCCGCTCCCGGATACTATATGGCAAAGCTTATCATCAAGTTTATCAACGACATAACAGCATGGATTGCCCAGGATAAAGAACTGGCAAAGCTGATTAAAGTGGTGTTCCTGCCAAATTACCGCGTCAGCTTGGCAGAGCAGATAATGCCAGCTGCTGAGATCTCTCAACAGATATCGATGGCAGGAACCGAAGCTTCCGGTACCGGAAATATGAAATTTGCCCTCAACGGAGCGCTCACAGTGGGCACTCTTGATGGAGCCAATATCGAGATCAAAGCAGCAGTCGGC
>JALOBM010000118.1:0-2372 GCA_023228285.1 Candidatus Cloacimonadota bacterium
GTGAACCAACGATGTCGCCTATTATTGCGCCCAGCATCTTATAAGCACCTCTTTCCGCTATTTTATCTAGTATAGCACTGTGAACTTACAACGACACTTTGTGTTAAGATGTCCAGGAAACGGACAGCTGAGATGTTTAAACGACAGGCAGGGGAGAGGCTTTTTCTAAAATTGTTGTCCATTATCTCAGGCGAGCAGACTTCTTCGGAGATACTTGGACATACAGAGACCGGCCCGGAATCGGCCCAAGCGTGTAGATCAAGCAACAGTAATTTCTAAAGGGAATAAATTCATTCTGGGATTTTTTTAACACAAAATTAAAGCTGCCTCCCTATTTACGGAGAGAGGCAGCAGCAATTGAGCAGCTGAATTTTTGCCCTGTTTAGACGGTCCTTCCGACCTCAAATCCTTCCATTATGGCTTCTCCGCCCAGACCGACTTTTGCAGCGTCCCCGATGACGCGGACATCATAACCCTCTTTTTTAAGAGCATCTGCAAGGCCCAGTACGGGCTTAGCCCCTACTGCAAGCACTACTGTGTCGCAGGGGATAACTTCGTTTACTGCGCCAGATACCTTCACTCCTGCATCTGTTATCTCATCGACCGTGGTCTTTGTACAGATCCTGACTTTGTTCCTATCGAGATCTTCAAGAAGATCCCAGCGAGGTACCACTATTTCATCTCCTGCTATCGCGTCCAGCATTTCGATGATGGTGACGCCTTTTAAGTAGTTTGCAAGCTGGTTGGCAGTTTCAGCTCCTACACAGCCTCCGCCCACAACAACAACGCTGTTGCCTGTGTTGACCTTTCCTGAAAGAACATCATGAGCGGATACGACGTTTGGTCTGTCTGCCCCGGGTATGTTTGGGATGATTGGTTCTGCTCCTGTGGCGGCAAAAACGACATCCGGCTTTTCCTTTTTAACAAGTTCCGGTGTGACTTCCGTCTCCATCAGGACGGGCACGTTCAGTTTTTCGAGCTCGTTTAACTGCCAGTTGATATAGTTGATCATTTCACCTTTTCCGGGTGGTACCGCACCGATGCGGAACTGGCCGCCTGCCCAGCGGTTCTTCTCGAAAACCTTTACCCTGTGTCCCCGCGAGGCCGCTGTGATCGCTGCTTCAAGTCCGGCAGGACCTGAACCTATGACCATTATATTTTTGGGTGCCTCTGTCTTTTCAAGAGCTACTTTGCTCTCCCTGCCCAGGGTCGGGTTCAGGATACACTGGATCGGGACGTTGTTAAGAAGGTTTTTTACACATCCGTGATGGCATGCGATACAGTTGCGGATCTCGTCAAAACGGCCCTCTTTTGCCTTGTTGGGCGTCTCCGGATCGGTAAGTGACTGACGCCCCATCGCAACAATGTCTGCCTTGCCGGAAGCAATGATAGTTTCTGCCAGCCTGGGGTCGTTGATCCTACCGACTGATATGACAGGAAGTTTAGTTATCTTTTTTACTTCTCCTGCTGCGTCGGTGTTCCATGAATGGCCGCGGTACTGCGATGGGATGATATCATCAAAGGAGCGGTAAACGCCTGCGGAAACATGGATATAGTCAATACCAGCCTCTTCAAGGAATGGGACTATGGTCAGGGTGTCTCCGATATTCCTTCCGCCGGTAACATGTTCATCTGCAGAGATACGGTAACCGACGATAAAATCCTTGCTGACCTTTGAGCGGATATCTTTTACTATCTCTACTGCGAAACGGATGCGGTTCTGGAGCGAACCACCGTATTCGTCAGTGCGTTTGTTTGTATAGGAGGACATGAACTGTGAGATCAGGTATCCATGGGCTCCATGTACCTCTATGCCGTCAAAACCCGCATCTTCAGCTCTTCGCGCACAATCTCCGAATTCTGTAATAATTTTCTTAATTTCCTCGACACTCAACTCTTCCGGCATGTCCGGGCTGAATGGGCAGGGAATTGCAGAAGGTGCCTCAGGTGCCTCGCCAAGCACCATTTTGCTGGACTGCCTGCCGGCGTGGTATATCTGCGCGATCAAAACAGTATCATGCTTGTGGATCCTTTTCGTAAATTCTTTGAAGCCGGGGATTTGCTCATCGTTCCACAGTCCGGGCAAGTGTTTGAACCCTTTTCCGCGAGGCCGGACGGTAAAATCTTCCGTAATTATCATTCCGAAGCCGCCCTTGGCTTTTGTTTCGTGATATGCCGAAAACATTTCGGTACATGTTCCGTCTTCGTTGCAATAGTTCGTTACCATTGGAGCTACCGCCAGGCGGTTCTTCATGGTTTTCCCCTTGATGGTGATAGGACTGAATACATTTTTCAACATTTTTTCATTCCTCCTGTTGTGTTATTGTCTTAGTAAAATGAATTGTCGGTCGATGATGAACGTCAGGGAAACA
>JALOBM010000118.1:2382-4597 GCA_023228285.1 Candidatus Cloacimonadota bacterium
GCTTTTGTTGATTTTAGTGCGCTGATTGTTAAGCTAAAAGGACGGACAATATCAAAAAATCGTAAGTGTAATAACTCTTTAATAATTATCTGATATATTGCATTTTTTTATATCAGTACTTTGGACGTATAATTTTAGTGTGATTGGCCTAATTTCAAAATCAGGTGATAAAAATTGAAAGTTTCAAGATAACAGTGGCGCAGGCCACGCCTGGTGCGTTGAATAACAAATATCTTTGAAGCTATTTTATTAAGGTTTAAGAATTAATATTAAGGATGCTGCAACTTTTCTTATAAGCGCCAATCTAGATTTTCGATACGAATATCACAGGTGCTACCATTTACGCATTCCACTCCAGTTAATATTTATCTTTCCTTATCATTCGGCTATGCAAAAAATTAATTTAAATGGGCAAAATAGATAACTAATATTGACTATCAAATAACTGAAGGTAAAATGCAAATGAGTTGCATTCGATCTCTTGGAAGGAGGATGTCTGTGCTTGATATTCTTGTAAAAAAGAAAATCGGTACTCTTGATATGGATATAGGCTTTTCCGTAGAAAGGCCTCTGATAACTGTGGTTTTTGGTCGCTCCGGATCAGGCAAGACCACACTGGCAAACATGCTTGCTGGTTTGGTGTGTCCTGACAAAGGTCGTATCAGATTCGAAAATTCTGTTTATACCGATACTGAAGCAGGTGTAAACTTGTCGCCTGAAAAACGGGGAATAGGGTATGTTTTCCAGGAGCATAGGCTTTTTCCTCACTTGAATGTAAAGGATAACCTGACATTCGGGAAATTCCCCGGCGGTAGAAGAAGCAAGGCCGATTTTTCAAAAATTGTTGATCTTCTTCATATAGGTCACCTAATGAAAAGATCCCCGGATACTTTGTCTGGGGGGGAGGCACAGCGTGTTGCAATAGGCCGCGCCCTGTTTGCCTGCACTTCGTTTCTTATTATGGATGAGCCTCTTTCGTCTTTGGACAGCAGACTTAAGGATGGGCTTATGTGTTATATCGAATTGATACCTGAGAACTTTTCTTTTCCTATGATCTACATTACGCACAGCATAGATGAAGTAAAAAGACTTGCGGATATGGTGGCACTGATAAATAACGGTAAATTGGTGTCTTATGGCGTCCCTGATCAGGTTTATGATCAGAGTGGCATAAGACCATTTGCAGCATAAAAATAATGGAGGCATTGAGAATGAAAAAAATTGCGTTGTCTGTGTTTTTCTTGATCATAATGGTTTCGGCTTCGTTTGCAGGAGACGTATCAATTACTACCGGAGCTGGATATATGCAGATGGCGAAGGAACTGTGCGCGGGGTACAAGGAAGTATCCGGCAGGAACGTTCAGGAAATGTATGGCGGGAACGTTGGACAGCAGCTTGCACAAATTGAAGCCGGGAGTGGGGTCAATATCATAATTTCTGATAAAGGCACACTTGAATCCGTCAAAACAAATGTCAAATTTGATTCGTATGTACCTCTCGGAAAAACAGTTCTCGTGCTTGCATGGCGCAAAGGAATTTCTCTTTCATCACCATACGACCTGCTTTATGAGGAGGTAAAGTCGGTCTGTTATCCGGACCCGAAAGCTGCGATTTATGGGCGTGCTGCTGTGAGTTTTCTTGAGTCATCTGGAATCAAAAATAAAATCCCAGACAAAATATCTCAGTTGTCCACGGTGCCACAGGTATTTTCATACCTGGTGTCCGGGGAAATGGATGCCGGTTTTGTCAACCGTGTTGTAGTGAGGTCAGGCAAGGGGAAAATAGGGGGATTTCTTGAGATAGAAAGCGGTTATCCTCCATTAAATATGGTGGCTGCTGTTGTTAAGGGGCAACAGGCGAAACCGGAGGTCAATTCTTTCATTGATTTTCTTAAGACAGAAAAAGGTAAAGAAATATTGAAAAAACACGGAGTCTGGTAAGCAGGAGGAAATTACAATAGATTATCTGCTGGATCCATCGCTTGTTTATCCTATTTGCCTGACAATAAAGACCTGCTTAGTAAGCATAGTAATGTTCCTTTTGCTTGGTGTTCCTCTTGCTTTTTGGATCAGTAGATCTGAAGGATTCATTTCAAAGCTGGTATCTTTTTTAGTGACTTTGCCACTGGTATTTCCGCCGGTCGCGCTTGGCTACATCTTGCTTATGACCTTTGGCCGTTCAGGAATAGGAGGGGTACTGGAAGAATATACCGGAT
>JALOBM010000118.1:4607-4963 GCA_023228285.1 Candidatus Cloacimonadota bacterium
GCCTCTTCAGGCTGCAATGAGAGGCGAAATGGTACTTAAACTTGGAGAGGCGGCGCGTGTGTCCGGATGCGATCCGTTCAGAACCTTTATTTTTGTTACCGTCCCGCTTGTCCGCAGTACTATAGCTTCCGGGCTTTTGCTTGGATCTGCGCGGGCATCGGGTGAAGTTGGCATAACCATGATGGTAGGCGGCAATATTTCAGGGCGCACAAATACAATATCTCTCGAGATATTCAATCGTGTGTCGCGCGGAGAATTTGATGAGGCAGGAACTCTGTGCCTCTTACTTGCAGTTTTTGGATTGCTGTTATTTGTAGCTCTTGAAAAATTACAAAAGGAAAAGGAGTCCTGACATG
>JALOBM010000119.1 GCA_023228285.1 Candidatus Cloacimonadota bacterium
GTTTGAAGTTATAGCTCTCTGCCGCAATCCGAAATGTTATGCCTTGTCAGCAACTGTTTCCAATTTGGAAAGAGTTGCGCCTCTTTTCAGGATCGTGATTATTTTAGGTACTCGACATCATAAGACCGGCGTAAATCTTTTGGTGACTGTTTATGTAAGCCTGGCTTGCTTTTTCAATGACTTTTTTGAAGTTGCGGTTGTTGATATATTCAAGTGCATTGTATTAATCGCAATTGCTCCAGAATCTAACTCCGTCATAAAAACGTATATACCACAATTAGCACTTGATCCCGAGTGTGTTCTGAGTTCCGAGATCTAATACCTTTGCTTCAATTCCTTTTCCTCTAAGTTGCGAATGTGCAGGTAAACTGTATTCTTGGATATGTTTAAGATTTGAGAAATTTTTAATACAGAATCTTTAATATTGAATATCCCTTTTTGATAAAGATTGTTAATGATTTCTTTGTTTTTATTTGCAGCAGAAATTTTGGGATTCGGTAAAACTTTATTTCTGGCTTCTTCTAGCGCAGTAGAAATTAAGTTGTCAACATTATCAGTGAAATTTTCCATGATTTGGGTCGAGTTATCAGAAGTTGGCATGAAGGCAGACAGCATTTTTGCAAATGATATTTCCGTATGGAAGTTGATGCACAAAAGTCCGATGATCCTGTCGTTCTCCCCGACAATGGGTATCGTTGTAGATTTAAGTGTCACACCAGCTTTGTCTTTAGTGAAGTAACATAAGGATTTTATCTCTTTTGATTCCGCAATCTTTGAAAGCATAGAAAGAGCCAGGTCTGTTATTGGAGCACCTTCTTCTCTTCCGGTGTAATGACCGTTAATTATCTTAATTACTGACCTATCCAAATTTTGCAGACTGTGGAGGATGATTTCATACCCTTCTCCCATGTATTCTGCCATGCCATCTATCATAATTTTGTATGATTCGAGGATCTGCTTGTCAGTAGCCGTCAACGAGATGTACTTCGGACTCATTTACATCCCTCCCATTATTGTTAGATTTTATCATAATCACTCCCATAACGACAATAAAAAAATACATTGACTAAAAAATATTTCAGTGATAATATCCAGATAACATTAAATTAGGTGGTGGGTATAGTGAAAGAAATTGTATCGACAGAAAAGGCTCCAGCTGCTGTTGGCCCATATTCTCAGGCAATAATTACCGATGACAGGATAATTTTTACTTCAGGACAGATACCTCTCGACCCAAAGACCGGTAATGTTGTGGGAAGCGACATAGCGACCCAATCTGCACAGGTTCTCAAGAATCTTGAAGCAGTTCTAGAAGAAGCAGGGTTTCAAATGAAAGATGTTGTCAAAACAACAGTTTTCATTACAGATATGGCCCAATTTGCTGTTGTCAACGAAGTTTATGCTAATTTTTTTGTGGCAGGAGCTCCTGCACGTTCATGCGTTGAAGTCTCAAAACTTCCTAAAGGCTGTTTGGTCGAAATTGAGGCGATAGCAGTTAAGGAATAATTGGAGGTCAGAATTATGCTCTTTTCTGAAATTACTAAAGTAAAGCTTATTGAAGAGCCCACAGCTCTCGAAACAATGGAGAGGCTGCAGAAACACTTAGGTTGCGCTTCAGTGTATGTGAAACGCGATGACTGTATGACACTGGGAATGGGCGGAAACAAAGTTCGAAGCCTCGAGTACTGGATGGGAGAGGCTCAGCGAATCAATGCCGATGTGATAGTAGTTGCCGGAGCGCCGGTCTCGAATCAGTGCAGACTTGCAGCTGCCGCTGCTGCAAAACTAGGGATCAAGTGTCTGGTTTTGCATAGCTCTGAACCGGGAGCAAAAATTGAGGGAAACTTATTGCTAAATTACCTTCTTGGCGCAGAGGTTCGATTTATTGGCGCTGTTGATGAAGTCCGCAGAAAAGAGATAGCTCTTGAAGAAATTGTTAAATTAAAGGCAGCGGGCCATACTCCTTATTTGATAGGAGATCCAATTGTTGGAGCAATGGGCTACCTTTCTTGTGCATTAGAACTGCATGAACAAGCCAAATTGAAAAACGCAGGTATAAAGCATGTGTTTCTCCCTGGATCAATGGGAACAACCGAAGCAGGTTTTATCTTGGGAAATAAAATGCTCGGATACCCGTTCGAGATCCATTTGATAAGTGTGGAATATTCAATATCAGAGCTTGGTAACAGAATAGAAGAAATATGCACTAATACCTCAAAACATTGGGGTTTTAATTTCAACTCCCTTTCCTGGAATAAAAATGTCCACATCTATGACCAGTATCTTGGCGGTGGATATGACATTCCCACGGAGAAATCATTGGAAGCGATATCATTAGCCGCCTCTTTAGAAGGATTTTTTCTTGAAAACACTTATACAAGCAAAACATTTGCCGGAATGGTTGATTTATTACAAAACGACAAGACTATAAAAGATGAAGTATCTTGTTTCATCCATACTGGGGGGCTGCCCACTCTATTTGCATTAGGTGATGAAATCAATAAAAAACTTATTTGCAATTAACATTCTGAACACTTTAAGAACAAGAAGGAGGAATTGATATGGTTGCTCTAATCAAATTATTACCGATAGTTGCGCTTGTGGCTATGCTTCTCAGGGGGATGGACATACTTATAGCATCGCCAATAGCAACAGTATTTGCTGGTCTTCTTGCTGTAGCTCTTGATCGAAAAAAAGTAAATGAGGTTATTGATGCGGCAATTGAGAATGCCAAGGGATTAATGCTCATCTTTTTTCTGTTAATGGTCGCATACGCAATGGGTGAAGTCTTTATGGCAACCGGAGTAGGGGCTTCAATCATTGGTTTATCAATGAAATTGGGGATTACTGGCAAGTCTGTTGCAACTGTTGCCCTTATATTGACCGCGGTCCTTTCCACAGCCACGGGAACATCCTGGGGAACGTTTGCTGCCTGTGTGCCGGTTTTTCTATGGCTGAGTCATATCACAGGAGGAAGTCCGGTATTGACAGTTGCAGCAATTGCGGGCGGATCCTGTTTCGGTGACAACATCGGTTTGATTTCCGATACAACAGTTCTAAGCTCAGGAATCCAAAATGTTGAGGTCATGGATAGGGTTCGTCATCAGGGTGTTTGGTCCTTGATCTGTCTGGTAGTTTCTGCAGTACTGTTCTATCTGGTGTCTGCATCAATGGGGCTTGAAAGCACTGCTTCTGATGCAACGAAAGCTGTAGCTGCAATCCCTGCTGAAATATGGGAAACGCTCAAAGTAAAGAGGCCGTCGGCAATCGCATTGTTGAACCAGGTTCAATCAGGAGTCCCAATATATATGGTAATTCCTCTTGTTTTGGTGTTAGGGATGGCTGTATATGGTGTTTCTACAATGCCCTGCCTAATTATAGGGTTATTTTCAGCACTGGTTTTTGGACTTATCGCAGGCACAATAGAGTCGATCTCATCTTATCTTGACTTAGTGCTAAAAGGGTTTGCCGATGCCGGTTCGTGGTCTGTTGCGATGTCAATGTGGACCGGTGCATTTGGTGGAATAATGAAATTGATGAATGCATTTGATCCTATCGCGAAGTTTGTTCTTTCAACTGCAAGAAATGTACGTACCCTAATATTCAACAACGGTATCCTCTGTCTGATAACTAACGCAGCGCTCGGAGATTGCACCGGACAAATCGTTACCGTTGGGCCTGTAATCAAGGAAATTGTTGAAGAGAATGTTGTCGGAAGCGAAAAAGATCTCTATACTCTGCGTCTTAGAAATGCGACAATGTCTGATGCGTTCGGAGTTCTAGGGTCGCAGTTGATTCCCTGGCACGGATATATGATCTTCTACACAGGTTTGGCGATGGCGGTCTATCCATTATATGAATTTACTCCGATGGGTATCATTGCTCATAACTATCTCTCAATAATAGCTGTTTTTTCAATGTTGTTCCTTACTATAACCGGGTTTGACCGGTTTATACCAATGTTCAAACTGCCTTCTGAACCTGATGTCCAGCTAAAGAAGAACATCAAACCTGCTAATTAATTTTAATTTTCAACGTATAACATAAAGAATAGGTTCGGTCTGGTTTTGCGGAAATTAAACAGTTCTGCAATGATCAGATCGAACCGCTTAATTGTCACAATCTGCACATCTGACAAATAAAACAGCCCTTCTAAGAATACCTTAAATTCACTCACAGACTATCATTTACGTTAGCACAAACTTCCTTTGCCAACTAATCCCCAACATTTATTCAAAATACCTGTTTAATTAGTTGCTATCTTGTGGATACTTATGGACATTGGTGATAATATCTAAATGCACATTTGGATCGTTATGTGCAATGCTTCGATAGGTCTTACTTTCAATTTAGAATATTAATATTCATAATTCATAGAGAAAATAAAGGTCCAGGTCTCCTGATAAATTTATTGGCACCAAACTTTAATGCTGCTTGTTTCAAGACCGTTAAAGAGGAGGAACCAATGAAAAAACTGACAGAGGAAGACATAAAAAATAGATATATAACCCCTGCGATCGAAAAAGCAGGATGGACCAAAGAACAGGTCTTTATGGAGTACTTTTTTACAAACGGTCAGGTTTTGGTCAGGGGGAACAAGGTCAAGAGAGGCAAACGCAAGAAAGCTGACTATCTGCTTACCCACAAAGACGGACATCGACCCCTCGCGATAGTTGAAGCCAAAGATGCGGATCACTCTGTCGGAGAGGGAATCCAGCAGGCAATGGAATATGCAGAGACCTTAAATATTCCTTTTGCCTATTCTTCCAATGGCTGCGGTTTTATAGAACATGACTACTTTACAGGAGCAGAGGCTGAGCTTCCTATCGATCAATTTCCTTCCGAAAATGAATTATGGGCCCGTTA
>JALOBM010000120.1:0-2431 GCA_023228285.1 Candidatus Cloacimonadota bacterium
GAAAAAAGAGCAGGTACACTGGCGTCAATATAAAACAGTCGAAGAAGCGAGAGATAGCATCTTTGAGTACATCGAGGTCTTTTACAACAGGCGCAGAGTTCAGAAAAGACTGGGTTACCTCAGTCCACTGCAATGGCTGAAACAATGGCAACAACTGAACTCAGAATTAGTGGCTTAGCAAATTGTACGAAAAAGTGTTGACGACCCATAAACGACAAACTGTACTCGTTATTTAGGGACGGGGGTGCGGACAAAAAGCTGGACTCTGAAAAGGAGTCGAATGGGAGATGCACTCACAAGATCAGATCGAAAGGGCGTTAATTGAATACGATCATAGAAAATCCATAGCGGCAACAATTCGTTACCTTGGTTATCCATCAAGGAACACATTGTACGAATGGATCAAAAAGAGAGAAAAGAAAAATTGTTTATCTCATCCTCAGTGCCTGGTGCGAAAGACTTTATGTATAAACAATACAGAGACTCATCCACAGCACCCTTCAATAAAAATTAAACTTGAAGCGTTAAAGCGTTGCTTTGATAACGGGGAGGACGTAAAGGCAGTTTCTTTAGAGATAGGTTATTCTCGTGCCAGCATTTATACTTGGAGAAGAAAGTTCGAAAAGAAGGGAATGCTGGGGATTTTGGGCAGACAGGATGATATTCCAAGAAAAAAAGGTTTTATTGACCAGGGGGCGCATGAACCTAAGCCTGATCCTGATCAAAGTACAATGAAGGCTCTCCTGAAACAGATCCAGGATTTAAAACTTGAAGTAGACATTCTAAAAGAAACTATCAATGTCTTAAAAAAAGACCCAGGTGTCGATCTGAAAACACTCCGCAACCAGGAGAAGGCAGTGATAATCGACACCTTGACTAGGTTTTATTCACTGCCCCTTCTGCTTCATAAACTTGATCTGGCCAAAAGCAGTTACTACTACTGCAAAAAGGTTCAGTCTCTCTCTTTTAAATATACATTTGAGAGCAGCCTGATCCAAAAAATCTTTAAAGATAATTATCAATGCTATGGATACAGGAGGATTAAGACTGAGTTAAATCGTCAAGGTGTTGTTATATCTGAAAAAATAGTCCGCTCCATAATGAAATCGAATGGATTAAAGGTCATATCCGCCTGCAAACGCGCGTATTCGTCCTATAAAGGTGAAATCAGCCCAGAAGTCCCTAATTTGCTGAAAAGGAATTTTAAAGCAGCAAAACCAAATGAAAAATGGCTGACTGATATCTCTGAGTTTGCTATTCCTGCCGGGAAAGTTTACCTGTCTGCTATCATTGACTGTTACGATGGTCTTGCAGTATCTTGGAATATTGACCCTCACCCGGATGCAAACCTGGTAAATACTACCTTGGACAGAGCTGTTGAGACTTTAAACAACGAGCGGCCCATTGTACATAGTGACAGAGGATGTCATTATCGCTGGCCTGGATGGATAGATCGTACCAAGACCTTTGAATTGACAAGGTCCATGTCAAAAAAGGGATGTTCCCCGGACAATTCAGCCTGTGAAGGCTTCTTTGGCCGCATGAAAAATGAATGCTTCTACAATCACAGTTTTAAAGATTATACCTTACGGATGTTTATTGATTACCTCAACGGATATGTCAAATGGTACAATGAAAAACGAATCAAGAATTCGTTAGGATTTTGCAGTCCAATGGAATTCAGGCAAATGAATGGATATGCAATATAACAACAGTCCAAGATTTTGTCCGTTATTTATAGCTTGAATGGTGTCTTTCCCGCTCCTATTCGTTGTGTTTGCGGCGGTGTATAAAAATAACCCCGCCAGGAACGAATGAAAGCAAAAGTCATTTTGTGACGCTAATTCACTCTTTGTTATTCCACTGACCAAATCAACCTTAGTATCATCATCTATGCCGTACATCTTTTTGCCGACTTTAACAGGTGGATCGTTAGCGATTATGTTTTTGAAGGCAAGAATAATCTGTTTGGACATATTCCTGTCCAACATACGAAGGATGTTATCTCTAAAGTAGGATGCGACTTCTTCTGGATTGGCAGTCCGAGCTGGAACGATAACATCTTTCGATAAATTCTGTTGGCACCGTAATAGTTTTGATGAAACATCCTCCCTAACTCTATCTGCATTTTCCTGCCCATGAAATATGAACTCAAAATTGGGGGCAACAGAATGAAGCAGTGCTTCGCACAACTCCTTGTTGTCAACATTGACCGCCTTGCACGATACAAGGACAGCCATGTATGAGCCAAAACATAACCTCATCTGAACCCCTCCTGTTCAAGTTTAACTAGTTTTTCTATTCATTGTCCTCATCTACAAAATCGACGATATCTCCGATGTTGCACTTGAGCGCTTTACATATTCTCGCTAGGACATCCATGCTAACTGGAAGATCCTTACCCAATTTTGCCATCGTGGTAGTTGTCAAG
>JALOBM010000120.1:2441-4861 GCA_023228285.1 Candidatus Cloacimonadota bacterium
CAAGTTGGTCGCTGCCATCAAATCCTTCTTCATCATTTTCTTATCAATAAGTAGCTTCCATAGCTTGTTATAACTGAATGCCATAATACCGCCTCCATGAACCTATTCGAATATAGTTCACTATTCACCAAAAAATTATAACATGCGATAAACACAAAAGGCAATATAAAATTGATTTTCGCTAATGTTTTCTTTACATTCTCTTATTTATCTCCAAAATTGAAATTCTCATGAAAACTCACTACTCTCACTCTATCGGGTAGCTACTTCCACTCCTCTAAGCAAGTCCAAAAAGTCAGTATGCTGTTATTACACCAAGTGATAACAGCTTTTTCTTTTATCACAAAAACGAAAGGAGGTAATGAATTTTATGAATGCATTTAATGAAAATTTCGCTCTACAAAATCGCTTACTGCCGTAGTCATTCTACATTTGCGAAAACACCGTGACCCATCACCCCATAGGGCATCCCCTGATCAAGGATGATTCCAGACCTATCGGGTGAACAACTGAATAACTGCAGCCAGCCTACTGGAATAGCTGGTCGCCAATTCTGAAGCGGGAGTAATCCCATTCGGACGGTCGACTATGCCTATTTTGGCTGGTGCACGTCATGTGAGCTCTCGCTTCGCTTTTAAAGCCGAAGGAGGGCTCATATTATGACAAATTCAGACAATCAGAAATACTTTATCCCAATGGAAGTCAACAAAGATACAATAAAAGACTTCAACATCGATAGATTACAGGTGGTACCGGCAAAAATCGGAAACAAAATTGTGTCCGCAATCTTGGTTCCGGCAACAAAAGAGCAGTATGAGGCGTTCATGCAACCCCTGTGGGCAGAAATGAAGCGTGAAGAACGTAGCCGCCGTTGCACGGTTAGTGATGGTAAAGGTAAGCTCAAACGTTGCGAACTGGACTGTAAGTCCTGCGAAAAGATGAAGGACGGAGCTCCGCTTTCGCTTGAGTCGTTCTTTGAAGAAACAGAGCTTGAATTCGAGGACCCCGACGCGAATCAGTGCGAAGCCATCTTAACTGCAATGCTCTTTGAAGATCTACTCGAAAAGCTACACAGCCAAGCGCCTGAGTTAGCAAGCATATTTGAAATGCTCTATGACGGGAAATCTCAGTACGCAATAGCCGAGCTAATTGGCAAGCCACAAACGACTGTCAATTATATGGTAAAACGTATGCGTACAATACTCCAGCAGCATGTTGGTCATGAAGATTTAGGAGTATAAAACAACGAGGCGGTAGTTCCACAATGGGGCTACCGCCTTCAAATTATAACAACGGTTCTATAGCCTCAACCCCCATGCCAAAACAGCAGTTCTGTACACTCGCAGAGCGAAAAGCAGTTCTGTAGCCCCAACCTAATGATTCTGTTAAGGCCTACTCTACTTATGAAAGACAAAAAGAAAGGTTTCCAGCAATCGGCGATTGTTACCGAAAGTCTGGAAACCTTTGATTTCAGGCCTTTTGGAGCCTATTATTTATCTTTACGTGACATCAAGACCACCGTCTCAACATGACCTGTCTGGGGGAACATGTCGAAGGGCTGGATGTTCCTGATCGCGTAACCGTTTGACATAAGGCTCTTGATGTCTCGTGCCAGCGTTGCGGGACCGCAGGATACATAAACAATTTTTTGCGGTGATATCTTTATTATGGCTGCAATAACACGGGGGTCGCATCCTGTCCTTGGAGGGTCGAGCACTATTGTATTAAATTTTTCGCCCGAGAGAGCCTCTGAAACATCCTCAGCTGATCCTGAATGGCCTGTTATATTGTTAAGCCCGTTTAGTTCCGCGTTGATTTTGAGGTATTTTGAAGCCTGCGGCCACTCCTCCACTGCCGTGACATGCTTTGCGGCTTCTGAGAGGAATGCGGTCAGAGTTCCTGCACCGGAATACAATTCAAGGATATTTTCGGGAGACTCCCCTGCCGCCATCTTTGCTGCGTATTCGTAGAGAGCAAGAGCCTGCTCTGAATTTATCTGGAAAAAGGAGGAAATTTCAAAGTTGAATCTGTATTTTCCAAGCATTTCCTGCATAACAGTATCGCCGTGTATGGAAGAAAACTCATCTCCCCAGATGAAATTGCCCTTTGACAGGTTTTTGTTGAAGACCATGCCTTTAAGATGATCTGAAAGTCCGGCAGCTATATTTTTGAGCTTCCGTGCCTCCTCCCTGTTGGCAGATCTGCCCGCGACAACTCCACATAAGCTGTGATCAGTGAATTTAGCGGTTCGAAACACTAAGTGTCTTATAAAGTTCATAACATTAGAGTTATGTTCATTCCATCCTACAAGTCCCGCTTCTTTCAGATCACGTAATAGTGCAACAACATTTGACTCCAGCTTTGGAAGAAGAACCGGACAACCAATAAAGGGGACGATATCGTGGCTTCGGTTTTTATAA
>JALOBM010000121.1 GCA_023228285.1 Candidatus Cloacimonadota bacterium
ACACAGTGACCTCAAGGGAAAATGTCCTGAGGTTCGGCAGAAATGCCGGATGGCAGGGGTCTTTTGAAGAATCAGAGGGTTCTTTTAAGGTCATTCTTGAGAAATAAACAATAAAGGAGCGCTTCCCTCACACAGAAAATATCAGAAGTTTCAAACGCTGAGAGGGAAGTGCTCCAAAACCTGATAAACTATTGACAGGACGTACATTAGCTAGTAAAATCTCATCTCGTTGGGCGATTAGTTCAGAGGTAGAACGCTTCCTTGACACGGAAGAGGTCAGAAGTTCAATTCTTCTATCGCCCACCATATTGGTAATAAAAAAGACGGGCAAAAGCCCGTCTTTTTTTGCTGAGCAATGGCTGAGCAGTTGCTGAGCGAGAGCTGAGCGGTTGTAAAAGCAGGCGGAGACTGCATCCGCCAGGGAATTAGCGTCCTTCGGACGCTGGGGAATTAGCTCGCCTCGCATCGCGGAGAATCCAATCTTAAAGCCTTGATCTACGTCGCCTCTGAGAGCTTCCAGACCGGTTCCTGTTGGACCGGAGTTCGAATCTCCGCGTCTCCACCAACAACTCAAATAGACCCCAAAGGCCGCGGGGGTTCAAAATCCCCGTCGTCCCCGGACGCCTCTTAACGGGAACCCAGTGGCTTGTGGGTTAGGTTTTAAACATTCAGTAATAGCAAGGATTTAGAGACACTGGATCTCCGATTTAAGCATTCGGAGACGACGAAGATTGTGGTTCTAACGACCACTCTTGTTTAGCGTATAAAGTTTATTCACTAATACTTTTTTAACTGCTTCTGCTAGTTTCAGAAAATATGACGTGTCTAAATCAACTGAAAGAATATCAAAATGACGACTGATGGTAAGAAAACCATTCTCCATAGGATATTCTTTCAGTCTCCGCGTAGGGTTCTTCTTGTATTCAGAATGGGCAATTGCTTTATTCCTTAAATCTATGATCATTTTATGAAAAGCAATAGCTTCTTCTCCAATCATATCTTTTATTTCTCTTTGCTCATTTTTCCCAAATTTTGGGGTGCCTGTTGCGAACTCATCTTCTGAGTTACCAGAGAACGGCCTTGAGTAAGAGATTATTGCAGCAACAAGAAGGGCAGAGCGAACCTCAAAATCGCTTGAATTTACGGGGATCTCATTAAGGCGTATTAAGTACTTAATAGCCTGGTCTAGATCTTTAATCGATATACTAGTGCGATTGAACTGTCTTTCTAACTGTACATTCATAAAACTTACCTCACAAATGGGGTGGGTAATTACAGGAGTAACTCCATGTAACTTCTGATCAGCTTGGACACTCCAAAAGTTTCCGACATTTTCATAAGTGTGTACAGGTCCTTATCCTTCCTTAGAACGTAACGTTTGACCGCATCGGTGACAACGGCGATGTCCATCCGGTTCCTGCTTCGGATACAGTCACAGATCGTTCTCTCCAGTCCGTAGACGATGACAGTATGCCCGAACATCGTTGTCAATTTTGTAACTCCGAGATCATGCAGCTCCCTCGCGACGGAAAAAACCGTAAACCCTTCTTTCCGAAGCTGGGCAATGTTGTATCCTGCAGGCACTGTAACTGTATAGGAAAGGGGATCTCTGTCCGTAAGGTCATGCAGAAATAAGGCTGTCTCATGTGAGTAAATGATTTTCGGGCGTCTCAACTGGGCAATGAACATCTTATCGGCCAACTCGTCTGGGAGGATATATACACCGAATGCAGCACGCTCCAGTTCTCCTGACTTTACCAACAGGCGGAGACGTTCGTTTGATACTCCTGCTTCATTTGCTTCAGCAGTTGTGACAGTTCCTTCCTTTTGCATCAGGAGCGTTTTCAGTTTTTCCGGGATAGGCAAATCGATCGCCTCCAATTTGATTTTAATGCTAGGATTGTACATGAAACTAGCATAAAAACCAATAGTGTTGAACTTTCACGCTGCAAATAACTTCGAAACAAGCATAAAAATCAAGCATGCAGGAGAGCTGAATATAAAAGATGATCATTATTAAACATTGTTAATCTTTTTTTAGATTTATGATACGATTAAGCATAATTTATGAAGACAATATTTTTGATGCTGTTACTTGCCATTTCACTACATGTTACAAACTGCCAATCTATAAAACTTAAAAGAAAAATTTGCAGAGGCTGTTATAAGCGGTTCTGCATCCAATACAGACATTTAGAAAAACAAAAAAATTATAGAATAGATTCCGAGAGGAAGCAGAAAATGGCTGACAACAGAAAAGAACAGGAACGGGCTGAGCTACACCGCACAATATGGAGCATTGCCAACGACCTCAGAGGCAGCGTAGATGGATGGGACTTCAAACAATATGTTCTTGGAATGCTTTTTTACAGATACATATCGGAAAACCTTACCGACTACATCAACCGCGGCGAACATGAGACCGGAAATACCGGTTTTAATTACACAGAAATTTCGGACAATGAAGCGGAGGACGCCCGTGCGGATCTGGTGCAGACTAAAGGCTTTTTTATCCTGCCAAGCGAGCTTTTCCAAAATCTAAGAAAAAGAGCGTCAGCAGATGAAAATCTCAACGAAACAATGGAGAAAGTATTCCGCAATATTGAAAGTTCCGCCCAGGGAAGCCCCAGCGAAGACGACTTTAAAGGCCTGTTCGATGATATAGACGTAAACAGCAACAAACTTGGGGGCACAGTAGCCAAGCGCAATGAAAAGATCGTCAAGCTCATGATTGGCGTGGGTGAGATGAAGCTGGGTGATTACAGAGACAACACTATCGATGCTTTTGGCGATGCCTATGAATTCCTTATGGGAATGTACGCTTCCAACGCAGGCAAAAGCGGCGGCGAATATTATACGCCGCAGGAAGTCAGCGAACTTCTGACACGAATTGCCCTTGTGGGAAAAACTGAGGTAAACAAGGTCTATGACCCGGCATGCGGTTCAGGTTCCCTGCTTCTTAAGTTTGCTAAAATTCTTGGCAAGGAAAATGTCAGACAGGGTTTCTACGGGCAAGAGATCAACATTACAACATATAACCTCTGCAGGATCAACATGTTCCTGCATGATATTGACTTCGACAAGTTTGACATTGGGCTTGGAGATACCTTGACCGACCCTCTGCACTGGGATGATGAGCCCTTTGAGGCCATTGTCTCTAACCCGCCATATTCAATAAGATGGGATGGAGATGCAAATCCTCTGCTGATAAATGATCCTAGATTTTCTCCTGCAGGGGTGCTGGCACCGAAATCAAAGGCTGATCTGGCATTTATAATGCACAGTCTGGCATGGCTCGCCACCAGCGGAACTGCGGCTATCGTATGCTTCCCCGGCATAATGTACAGGGGGGGAGCAGAGCAAAAGATCCGCAAGTACCTGATAGACAACAATTACGTGGACTGTGTGATACAGCTGCCGGGCAATCTGTTTTTCGGCACCAGTATTGCCACCTGCATCATGGTACTGAAGAAGGCTAAGTCCGAAAACAGTACTCTCTTTATTGATGCCTCCAAAGAGTGCGTCAAGGTCACCAACAGCAACAAGCTGACGCAGGAGAATATCGGGACGATCCTTGATCTCTACACAAAAAGGGCTGAAAGCGACCACATCGCAGTATTGGTTCCCAATAAGGATATTGCCGCACAGGATTACAACCTTTCCGTTTCCACGTACGTAGAACAGAAGGATACACGTGAAGTGATAAACATTACTAAGCTCAATGCACATATCGAGGAGATAGTGGCGAGAGAGCAGACCTTGCGTGATGAGATCAATAAAATCATCGCAGAAATAGAGGTGGGTGCATGAACAGGGAATTTCAGTTTCTGGTTTACCGTTCTGCAAACGAAGATGTATCGATAAACGCTATCATAAAAGATGAGACTGTCTGGCTGACACAAAAAGGAATGGCAGAATTATTTGGTGTCCAAACACCTGCAATCAGTAAGCACTTGAAGAATATATTCGATAAAGGTGAACTGGATGAAGCAGTGGTAGTTTCCAAAATGGAAATAACCACTCCTCATGGAGCGATACCAGATAAAACTCAGACCCAAAATGCTCAGTTTTACAGCCTTGACGCAATTATCTCTGTTGGCTATCGTGTGAATTCAATAAGAGCAACCCATTTCCGTATTTGGGCTACCGGAGTACTGAAAGAGTATATGACAAAAGGATTTGCTCTCGATGACGAACGTCTGAAACAAGGCAAAACAGCCTTTGGAAAAGACTATTTCAGAGAACTCTTAGAGCGCGTTCGTTCCATCCGTGCCAGCGAACGCAGGATCTGGCAGCAGATCACAGATATATTCGCAGAGTGCAGTATCGACTATAAGAAAAACTCTCAAGTAACACTGGACTTCTACGCCATGGTGCAAAATAAGTTCCACTATGCAATCACAGGACAAACCGCTGCAGAAATCGTTTATTCCAGGGCCGACTGCAATCAGGAGAACATGGGACTGACTACATGGAAACATGCACCTGAAGGCCGCATTCTGAAATCGGATGTCATGGTTGCAAAGAACTATTTGAACGAAAAGCAGATTCGGCAGCTGGAAAGGACCGTTGCAGGCTATTTTGACTACATAGAAGATCTGATCGAACGGGAAAACACCTTTACGATGGAAGAATTTTCCGCGAGTATCAATGAATTTCTATCCTTCAGGAAATATGAGATCCTGAAAGATAAAGGGACTGTTTCTAAGCAGCTTGCTGTCGCAAAAGCGGAGAAAGAATACGAGTCATTCAACAAGACCCAAAAGATCCTTTCCGATTTTGACAAGGAAGTTAAGCGACC
>JALOBM010000122.1:0-1779 GCA_023228285.1 Candidatus Cloacimonadota bacterium
ATATCAGTGACCAACATCCTGGCTTGTTTCCAGTCTTCAATATCCGTGAAACTAGTTAACGTCATTTCGATGTGCTCCTATTATTCATAATACTTGTTTTTTTCCACTTCAGAAAACCAATCTCCAAACCAAATATACTGCATAACTAACCAACTGCAACACTGCAGCTCTGTAGCACTGCAGCACTAATTTAATACTCTCCCTTCTCTGAATCTCACCGCCGGTCTTGTTAATAGTTCATATCCACTAAAAGTGCGATCAGGCATCAGTTTGAGCGGGGCTGGATCATCCGCCAGATAGGCAAAGATGACGGCAAAGAGGTCTTGATTGATCGCTAGTTCGGTGTCGTATTTGGCAGCTTTGTCAGGATTGGGCCAATGGATAGCGATCATGGTGCCAATGCGATCCCACATCAGTTCCGGAGTGATGTCTTCCAGTTTCCAATTCTGCAATACGTAGCAATCTCCCAGCAGGGAGGGGCCATGATCTCCAATGAAGATGGCGATGGCATCGGGATCATGCTGATGCAGCGCTTCCAGATCGTGTTTCAGATAATCCAGGGCTTCCATATAGCGCTTGATCCAGAGATCGGTCTCATTTGGCAGGCACTTTCCGGAATTCTGCGAGTGACTGGGTTTGGAGACCTGATCGATGACGAATTTGGGTGAGATACCGTCCCGGATCAGTTCATGCTTGCGGTTTTGACGATCGGCCTCGGTGTAGCGATCCGCCACCATAATCCCTTTGGTATCGAAGCGAAATTCACCCTGCAACACACCGCGAAAGAGAGTAAGGAAAAAGTCGCTTTGGACTGCGGAAAGCTCTTTGGGCGGGAAATACTCTGTTACCAGATCCTCATTCGTGATCGCATAAGTACCCGTAAAATAATTCTCCAGAAGGTTAAAACTGCCATAGCCAGCATCGGTCAGCAGCAGATTTGCCACCGAATTTCCGCTATAGATATCCTGCATTTTACTCATGGATTTATACTGTTCATCGCTGATATTGAGCGTCATTGCCATGCTGTTCAAGCTCTCATTGCCGATAGTATAGGTATCTTCATAGACCTTGTAGCCATATTTATCAAAGAGTTCTAGCATCGGCTGAAGAGGTAGATTCTGCTCGCGAAACACGCGGGGATTTGGCAAGCCGTCATAAACGAAGAGGTAGATATTGGGTTTGTCTTTAATCTGAAGATTCTGCAGAGCTGGGGGAAGCTGCTGTAGCTCGCGTTTAGACGAGGTTTCTCCGTTAATGAGGGACACAACGAAATTCGTTAAGGCAGCCAGAAAGAGAACGATGAAGATGGTATTAAGTACATTTCTGATGCGGAGTGAAGTAAGTGGAGTACCGGCGGACGCCGTTCCGCCGTGATTAGTAAGAGCTTCGGAAAGAACCGATCGGTTATTATTGGAAGGGGCTACGGCGAGCGCCTGTACTTCGTGTGTCTGTACATCCGGGAGTTGCAATCTTCTATATAGCCAGATCAGTGTCATCGCAAGCAGCAGGATCGCCCAGAAATCGCCGTCATGTGCGCTGTTCTTCTGCATCAACGCACGCAATACGGGTAGGAAACAGAAGAGGATAGAGAAGCATAGCGCATAGCTGATACTCAGCCTACCATCACGCAATCTGAGCGGGATAAAGGCATCAGAGAGCTTCAACATCAGCCAAGATAAAGCGAAGATAACAAAGGGCAGGAGCAAAAAGAGCGGATAGAACCACGCACTCAGATAATCCGGATTGGCTGCCGCCAGATGCAGGGACGGAGTAAAAAGC
>JALOBM010000122.1:1789-4750 GCA_023228285.1 Candidatus Cloacimonadota bacterium
CAGAGTGCCGGATCCCATTTCCCATAAACGGTACTTACCTTATGTGCAACCTTCTCCTTTCCAGTACTAACACATTGATAAATTGTGAGAAACGCGCAGATCAGCAGATAGAAACCTGCCAACCAGGCAAAGATCACATAGCGATTGGTAGGGATCAGATAGACACCGCTCAAATGCAACAGTAGCAGCAGAAGAAGCGGTAACGCCAATATAGTAAGCCCCCACTTCTGATAGGGGAAAGAGCTATGTTTCAACATCAGGAAAGCTGCCGCCATGCTTGCAACCAATAGCGGGACCGTCTTGGAAAACCGGTAGATGAAGATGCCCTCGCCATCGGCGATAAACTGCAATAGATTGCTGAGGAAAATCAGCATGAAGAAGGGGATAAGGACTTTAATTGCATAAAAGGGCAGCACTTGTGTTTGCTTGCTGCTATCGGCATCTCTTACTGGCTTGCTCCCTTTTGTGAAAAACCTTTGCGCCAGAATGCGCAGTAAAAAGATGAAGTTGTTTGCGGTCCAATAAATCAGCAGTGCGGCAGGAGCTTTGTAAAGCAATGCCAAAAAGAAGAGTGCGATGAAAATGGCCTGCAGCTTCTCTTTGAAACGAAAGGCAGGATTCAATAAGGCGGTTAGCAGGTTGATGCCCGTCATCAGGAAAGGCAGGACGTTATAACCAAGAATCATGGCATCAGGGAGCGAGAGATCGGCTATAATGCCGAAACGGATACCACTGAGGGCGGGGAGATCGCTGAGGGCATGGTACGCCGCAAAGAGGAAGGGGAGCTGGAAGAATAGCGGTAGTGCCGAACGCAGGGCATATATGGGATGATAGCGGTAACGACGGAATAAATCGTGGATTTTTAGCTGCGCTTCTGCTCCGCGATAACGGGCTTTGATCTCCCTGATCTGGGAAGTGAGGATGCTCTGAGTGGTGGCTTCACGTTTGGGATAAACCCGGAACAGCCAGTTGAGCAGAAACATGAGCGCACTGGTAGTTAGCGAGAGTAGCAGTAAAGCCGGGATGTGGCTCTGCGTAAGCTCGAAGTAATATAGATAGAGATTTCTGAAGATGGATATCATAGTAAGTTCATTAGTTCTTAGTTCTTAGTTAATTAGTGCTGCGGTGCTGCAGTGCTGCAGTGTTGCAGTTGAATGCTCGCATTCCAATGAATGATGAATGATGAATGATGAATGCTCCACTTCGTTCTGCTGTTGAACGGCCTTCGGCCGACGTCTGAAATGCTTCGCATTTTCTTGAGGACCCCGGCAAACCTCTCGCAATCCTACTTGTAATCACTCAGAAAATTCACAATCGCTTCCGCGGCGTTGCCGAAGTTTTGCACATTAGCATCCCGATAAGCTCTAATTCTGGGAGCATAGAATTGCTTCAACATGCTTTCCACCACACTCTCCAGATATTTCGTAACATCCTGTTTGGGAAGAGTCTGCCCGATCTCTTCTGCCGCTTCATCCATCCAGATCTCTCTCAAATCATCACGTTCAAAACCAGGCATTGCCTCTTCGGATATCTCCAAGCTGATCACCGGTTTTTCATAGATGAAGGCAAAATCGAAGCGCACTGAAGAGGTATCAGAAATCATCAGTGAGGCACGTGACATCGTTGCCACAGGAGAGAGCTCAAAATCCCATTCAATAGAGGATATTCCGGAGCTTTCTTGTTGCAGTCTCTTGAGCAATTGCGGCTCGTGTTTCAAAGAATGCGGATGAGGGCGGATGATCACCCGGTAATCCCGCTCAGCCAGCTTTATAAAAGGCCGGATGCCATATTGTTTCAGCAGACCTTTGTCTCCCCAGGAAGAAGCGACGAGGATGCAGTTTGGTTCTGTGCTCAGTTCAATCGTATTCTTTTCTGCCAGAAGGACATCCAGGTAAGGACTGCCCAAGGCAATCAGTTCTTTACGGGGCAATTTGCGCTTCGCTTCGATTTCCCGGATTGGCGCAATGTGGTAGTCACCCGGCAGGATGACCATGTCATAATGATCCAGCGAGCCTTTGCGATACATGGAAAGATCTACCAGCGAATGAAATACGTGGATCAGTTTGAGGGTCTTTGGGGAGCGTTTGATGGGATATCCGGGACAGCCGATATTTGGTGTGGTGCAAAGCACGATGGGTTCGCCAAGCTTGTTGGCACGGTATCTGCCCAAGGCAGCAAAACCCAGAAAGCGGTTATCGACGTAGGGACTATCGAGTTTCAACAGAGGATCTTCGATGTCCAGGCTGTAGTAGGCTACATGGATCTTTCTGGCAATAAAGGATTTCAGCAGTGGGAGAAAGGTGTGCTGATAGGCTCGGCCTTCACTGAGAAGAGCGATGTGCGCTTGAGTAACACTGCTTTTTCGCTCTACTTTCTTGCCGATGAGTCTGAAGAAAAGGCTTTTGAGCGAGTATGCCGCTGCCGCAATGCCTGCTATAAGCAGGTTTATAAGTACGGCTCCGCTGCCGGGATCCAGATAGGCGTGGGCGGATGCCGGGGCAATGACCAGTGCCAAAATGAAGATGATGTGCATGTGTTCCTTTTAAGTTCGCGTTCTTAGCTACTTAGTTCTTAGTTATCTTGTGCTGCAGTGCTGCAGTGCTGCAGTTGAATGACGAATGATGGCGGGTTGCGAAGATCGTGCTGCGGATCGTACCTCGTGCCTCCAGCCCGTTTAGACAGGTTGAGCGTTCCGCTCCGCTTCACTGTTGAACGGCGCTGCGCGCCTGTTGAATGCTCAGGCCTCGCTTTCGCTGTTGAAGGGTGCTACGGTGCAACACCTCATTTTTTCGGAGGATCGGAATCCTCCGTTACGGGTTAGTGCTACGGTGCTGCAGTGCTGCAGTTGAATGACGAATGATGGCGGGTTGCGAAGATCGTGCTGCGGATCGTACCTCGTGCCTCTGGCCCGTTCTCGTAACCTCGTGCCTCTGGCACGTGGATAAAGTTATCCCTATTCAG
>JALOBM010000123.1 GCA_023228285.1 Candidatus Cloacimonadota bacterium
TCTCATCCAACGTGCATCGCCCGTCCAATATTCATCTTCTTTTTCTGTTTTGGTGCCTATCTCGTCTAATAGCTTACGTTTAACGAATGTATCTTCTTCAGCATCAAAACCAATATCTGACATCTGAAATAGCATGCCACCCTTAGTACGCACTTTAATCCAACGCTGATCATCAGTACTATCTGATATAGTTCGTGGTTCTCCATATTCGTCTTTGCGCGTCTTATTCCATCCAACATCACGCATTTCGAATTTATGACCATATCTAGATAGCGACATCATACGTCGCTGATCTGCGCCATTAGTGGCATCTTCATTGATAAGCTTTTGTAAGTATTTCCAACGTGCAATTTCCCATTCTTCATCCTTTTCAACATCACCATAAAATTCACCAGTCGAAGAACCCGAACCGTCTGGCTTTTGCCAATGATATCCTTGATCACCCATAAGCATAATATGGCCGTATTTGCTTATACGAGCCATAAACTTGCCGTCTGGATTATTCATCTCTGGCGGAAGACTGGTCTGTTTATATGGCGTTACACTACCGCCACTACTTGTGCTAGTTTGTGATTGTAATGGATCGTTGTCCGGGCTTGGTGGAGCGGCTTTGTGCTCTACTGGGAAAAAACCAATAGCACTTGATAAATCTAGATTACCATATCGATCTTGAAGGCCATTACTCATTGGCCTAGAGTCTTTTGGTAGATAGTCCTTGTTGTAATCATTGGGTGCACTTATAGCTTTACCTTCTGCGTCAACAGGCAATGGAGTTATACCATATACCGATGGATATGGGTAAAACTTTCTTCTTGTCGGAGTGCAAAAGCCAGTCCAGACTGGGCCATATGGATGTTGTTTTTCGAATGTTATCCAAACCCAATCGCCGATACACGGACTTGTCCACGCGCCAGATCTCCTGCCACCAAGATTAAATTGTGAGACAGCCCAAGGACATTCTTCTGGCTTCAAATCATAGTCATGCATCTCTGGACATTTAAATCGTATCCTGTGCATGTCTAAAGGATCATTTGTTTCTACGACGATAGCTCTATATGTGCCAGGAAAGCGTTGATCTAAAGGACGTCCTCTGACATTTAAGAATCGATCTAAATTAATCGTAGAATTATCGTTCATACTAGTTCACTTGCAATCAGTGATTTTGATGGTACTTTAATTACATTACCGGCACTTGGCCAATTTAGTGACTCTGTAGCATTGTTTACTGCTATCAATACCCAGTCTAATGATGGATCTCCATACAAGTCGTTCGCAATAAGATCTGGTCTACCTTCATATTGTGCGTTCACCACATATACATTAGTAGTATTCATCATTGCATCAGTGATTGGACTGGTCCACCTACCATACGTCTCACTATTGTCGAACAACACCTTATCGGTCTTTGTGAATCTTGAATATGTATATGCTGTGTCAATCGTATTCATAATGTTATTGCCATTCTGGTGGTACTGCCGAAATCAAACCATTAATTAAAATCTTTGGTGGACCTCCATCATCCATTTCGGCGTTGCCTCTGGTCCATAGTTGCATCCCAACCTTTACATTCGTGATAACTGGAAATGCTTCGTTAACATTTCCAGATGGAATGTATAATGCTTTGCCATGTGAGATGTCGATGTTACCAAAACGACACGACATTGGATTCGGACCACCAAGATTCCACATTTTAAAACCGACTATAAAAGTACTAGCTAGTTCTCCTTTTTTGGTGTAATATCCACGTAGAGTTAATATTTGTTTCTTCACATCAGCAGTACTCCAACCATTTACACCAATCACATATGTCCATTCTAAAGTCCATTTTCTAGCACCCGATGTCCTCCAATTGGATATGGGCTGATCACCTGGCTGTTCTGAATCATCCCAAGTACCAGAACGACCATCTGACAGAATTTTAGGTGGGAATTGAAATGATATTTTACGAACATTATTATCCTTTTCTATGCCTATCTGCATACTTGCGGCCTCTGCCAGATCTCTATCGATTTGTAATAAATTAGCTGCCATAATTTACGACCAATTGTTCATATTTGTACCAAGTTTTGATGGCGATTCACCAAGTTTGGGTAAATGCTCTTCTAACAAACCCCTGATCGCGTCAATGTTATCGGCATTGCCTATACCAAGGCCACTGACTGCTTTTGCTATGACGCCCATTAATTCTAGCTGTTTTTCTTGTATCTCTTCTTGCTGCCATCTCTTAGATATATTGCCAGCAGTATCTGTTTTCACCTGGATAGTAGAAATCGTTTCTGCCATCACTTTCTTTTTTTCACTTCCTTCAGCTATCGGGATACCGGCCTTATTTGATATCGATTCAAGTATTACAAATGCTGCTTTTAGTTCTGCTAGCTGGTACTTAATCTTCTCTTGCCCTGTTTGTATTGACAATGATATCGCATTTGTAACACTATTGATAGTAGGGATGGCAGACAAAAGATCATTAAACGTTTTTATAATATCGGCAGATCTTAGCTCAGACATGCTATCAACAATGCTACCTATTGATGAAGCAACATTTGATAGTGTACTGGCAGCGGCCCTAATTGAGATAGTAGCTATACCAAATATCATAGATCCAAACATCATTTTGTAGCTATTAGTCAGCACTGCCTCAGCTATGTTGCCAATCGACTCTGTTAGTTCACCAGATATACCATTTAAAGAACTCGATAATGATGTAATGTTAGAACCAACACCAGATAAATTAGATGTATCACTCGATAATGATGCCATCGCCTTACCAAGTGTTAACATTGCGGTACTAACCGCCATTAATTTAACAGAGTCAACTGCTGCTACATATGACAGGCCGCTTGCGAAGCCGCCCATGCCCTTTGCAAATTCGACACCATACCCAATCGCAGCTATAAATGCCGCAACACCCGGTGCTGCAGCCTCTAAAGCACGACCAAAATTGGCTAATGATCCACTACCAAGAGTTTGAACTTTTTCTACTGCGTTGTCACTTAAAAGAAACATCGCAGCACTTAATGCACCCATACCAAGTCCAAGAGCAGCCGCAGAAACAATCATTGCTGCACCGCCGATTCCTATAGTAACCGCAGCCGCAACTAGTTCACCACCAAATATTATTAATGCGGCACCAAGAGCAATAAGATCAAGTGCTGGGACTTCTGCTAACTTGAGAATACTATCTACAGCGTTCTCAAATGCTAATGAAAGTACATATACAGCTCCAGCTGTTATCATGGCTGCCACAGAAATCGCCAACAAAACACCAGCTAATGCTATAGCAGCCGCACCGCCAACACCAGTAGACATACCAAAAACAGCTAATGCCAATAATCCAAATACAACGGCAAGCGCACCAACGGCACTCCAAAGCTTGCCGTAATCAAGATCGGCTAACATCTTAATTGCAAATGCGATCGCAAGGACACCAGCACCAACAGCAAAAGCAGCAAGAGAAATTGCTAATAGTTTTGGTGCATCAGTGACTTTCATAAATAGCCACCACATAGCAATGGCGGCAGCAGCACCGGCAAATACTGCGAAAATAGCACCAAGTCCAGCAGCAAATAACATTGCTCCTTTTGATGCAGAGCCAAAATATGACCATAATGAAGATACTTTGTCACAGATCCATGTAAAAATACCTACTGCCGGTTCTGCTTTTTTATTAACATTATCTATTGCACTAGCGGCTTGTTGAGCTGGTGGCACGGTCCCAGATAATGTCTTTATGAACCATGACACAGCCTTTATAATTGGTGTTATTACGTTATTTAATAAATATAACATGCCTGGCTTCAATGCATTGAAAGCATCAATCCAAGCACCCTTCATATCGGACCACGATTGTTCAAATTGTTTTGACACAGAAGATATCGACTTGTTGTAATAATATAATTCTTTCTCACTATCTGTAAGCTTGTTTGCTGCTGCATCTTCTGCTGCTTCTACTGTCTTTAATGCTTTTCCCAAATCACCGGCCGAAGCACTAAATATATCAATTGGGGCATCACCAGCTTTTAATGTCTCATTTATACGCATCTGGGCCCTTACGAATCCATCAGCTGCTTGGGCTGACATATGTGTTGCACCAGTGAATGCGTTCATCATTCTTAAATAGGTAGTACCTTGACCACCTGTCGCTTTATATTCTCGTGACAATTGACTTAGTTGGGTTGATAGGCCATTATTGGCTCTCGCTAAATCGGTTGCCGCTTTCTGCTGCTCTTTTGGGAGTTTTGCTATCTCGTCTGCAGCCTGTTTCGAAAGTTTTCCGATGCTCTTGTAATAATCGACAGCATTTGGGTCTGAATATATTGTACTCATTGCCTTTTGCATATCTTCAACTTGAGCATTTGGTAAATTCAAAGCATTACCAAGACCAACCATCTTGTTCTGCATATCTGTCACTGCCATGGTACCCTCTTTACCCCATAGCATATTAAGTATTGCTGCCTTACTTGCTTGATCACTCAGCAAGCTAGACATTTGCTGTGATGTTATTCCGAGCTTATACATTGCGTCGGCTGCTTTTAATAAAGATCCTCGTGCCTGTTCAGCAGTAAGCCCAATACCCATCATAGCACGTTGCCAACCACCAATCTCCTTTTGGCTCACACCAAGCATATTCGAAAACCTTGCATTAGTGGTTACCATTTTAGAAAGATCGTCATCACTAGCACGTACAGATGCACCTAATTCAACATAAGCATTTATACTATC
>JALOBM010000124.1 GCA_023228285.1 Candidatus Cloacimonadota bacterium
TACAAGGCTCTCAACATGAGCCCCAGCCCTGTTATAAAACCTCTAAAACAACAAAAATGTAGTCCCCACGAAAATCTTATGTGATTGCAGAACAGGCACGTACATATTTAAAGTGGTAAAGTCGGGTCAAGTCAGATCCCGCTCCCTTTAGACTGATATTGGATTTCATTACGATTTGATCATTAAAGTGATACACTCCTTCAGGGATGTATATCTGGGCGTGAATCCCTTGAGGACAAATGTAATTAGCTAACCAGTCCACCAATTTATTTATGGTATACGAATTGTCAAAACCTTCACTGGCCTGAGCATCAGGTATTGGAACAGTCATACCCTCTGATTCACAAGTCATACTATCCGGTATTGATGTAACATTAACAGTGAACATGGGGTCTATCACAGCGTGTGATCCGGAATATTCCCATTGGGCTAATGGCGCACAATTTTCAGGAAACTCTTCACCAAGAGCCGTTACCCAAGCATCTTGAGCTGGATCAGCTATCAATATGCATGATACTGAAAGCAGCAACATCGCAATAATAATTCTGATATTATTCATAATCACCTCAATGAATAAATACTTCGCCATAGAAATATACTTTGGAGCCATCCCAGGTGGGGGCTATGTTAATAAACCGCGTGACGGACAATTCATCATTACTCTGCAGAATTACCGTGTCCTCGCCAGTATTAAGATTATATAAATGTAGCTGTTCGGGATATCCGGGGCTAACGTAGAATATCCTGTCTGCTTCCTTGGACATTGCCCCCAAGAACGTCGATGATCCATCATTCTTTACCGGGAAGTCGATTCCCATATCACTATCTCTGTCAAAAATACGTACATAATATGTGGTGCTAGGATTAGATGTATGTACAATATAGCGTTGATCCTTTGACATTCCGAACATTGTGTATGGGTAAGCGCTTCCTCCTCCAGAATCCACTGTGCTTAGATCGCTTCCGTCGAGTCTGGAACGAAGCACACCAACTTTCTCATAGTACACGTAGCCATCTGTCTCTGAGTAACAAGGGTTGACCGCAATGGTGTCAGGGCATGGGATGATACCGGTTTCGCCCGTTGTCAACTTGAGCCAATACATGTACTCAGTGAACTTACTCGGCTCTCCATAACCTCCTGATGAATAAGTGACATAATTCCCCAAATCAGAGACGATGGGATTCCTCAGCCACCTGATGGATTGGTTGGTGAGCTGGGTAAGCTTATAACCTGGATAACTTAACTGATAGATGTTCTTATCTGCCGCAAAGAACAGATTGCTGCCGTCAGGAGATTGAGACAGCCGAGAAGGAAGCTTGGTTAGAGTTATGTTATCCGGTGTAATCTGTACTGGGCGGATTGAGTCTGGATCCGATACCCATAGGCTTGGACCATAGAAGATGATTTTATTATCTTTGGTCATGTAGATATCCCAAAAACCAGTAGTACCAAAGCTTAAGTCTACTCTCTTGATGCTCCGGAACCCAGTACCATCAGCATTGATGCTGCACAGCCAGGGTTCTGCCCGCGGAGGTAAGGGCTCCTCTGGGATACATGATCCCAGGATCAGGAGTAAACTCAAGAGGGCTGGATATAAGAGACATTGCTTCATGAACTCATCCTAGTTGTTCGATTTATTGAAATTTACAAGTTGGTATCTGCTTTCTTTCACTAAAGCACTATTGGTAGTGAAAAGCTCCTTATTGTCCATATATGCTGCCATTAGCTTCGCGGGGAGCATCTTCGGTACACAGTCCGCTACCAGCACCTTGCTAAATTCCTGGACGGCAGCTCTGAGTTCTGAGGTGATGCCTTCTACATTGGGCACTTCTAGAGCTTTAACCTCGCAATTCAGGTTTGTACGCCCAACTCTGATGCTTTCACTTTGCGGCAGGCTGATGAACCGTGGTTTAGCAAAGTCATCTGGCATGCTCTGAGTCTTTGTTTTAGAATCAGACATAAGCATGGAGTTCATTCTGCTTTCGACTTCGGATTCTGAGAGGAAAACCGGCCGATGTTCTCTGCCGTCCTCATCATAGCCCCAATATTCTAACAGAGTGTTGCTGCTTAAATCAATCATGTAGAAGAGGATGTTACCTTCAAACTCCTCCTTGATTGTTACGACATTATTCTGCCTATCAGTTACTTCCAAACTGTTAAGCTCAGGTTCACTATCACCAGAATGATGGTTATTTACCTCATATTGGACATAATCTCCGGTGTGAAGATTGTTGCCAAAGCGCTGTGGGAAGGTGGATTGCACATAGGCCATCATATCCCTTTTTGCTTCAGCTTCCGCCAGGGCGTCATTTTCGAAATCAGCGCCCCATAAATGTCCGTAATAGACAGTTGCGACTAACAGGATAAGAACAAAATTTACAAATCGTCTTAACATGTTAAACTCCTTGCTGTGTCAGGTATTGCTGTCACATCTATCGTAAACACCGAATCAATAACAGCATTTGATCCGGCTGCCGCCCACTCTAATAATGGAGCAACTGGTGGTTGTGGCCCGAAAGGCCCCAAAATTGGGTGTAGCCCGGAGTCAGAGAATAAATTGTTTAATGGAGTGGCTCCTGGAATTACTGGGGGAACTTGTGAAAACATCGAAGAGCACAGAGCGCACAGGGCTAAAAACAAATATACTCGTAAAACTAAACTATTATTCATGGTATTCTCCTAATATGTTGATATATCGGCGTAAAAATACACTTTCGAGCCATCCCAGGTGGGGGCTATGTTTATAAACCGTGATATGGATAGGTCACTATTGTTTTGCAATATTACTGTGTCCTCTCAGTTGAGTCCCAAATGTTGGTGTAAATTCCAACTCATTGTTTCTCAGGTTAGTTGAGGACATATTATATTCCTCAGTTCTTACACTCTATCTAAGGTCAAGCGACCAATAGCATTGTTTTTCATCTTCGTATCTCAGTCAAGGTTTTTTCATAATCGGCTACCTTGTTGCGACGGGCTGAAGCCCTGCGGAGGAGGCGTAGCCGACGGAGCAGGGCTTCAGCCCGTCGCGCGGAGACTCAAAAGGTATGGGTTTAGTCTGGTTTTCTTTGATCCTCTCCATAGGTTCTGAAAGATACAGCTTCCCGCTTGTCCAATCCTCTGAATAGCCCTGCAGAATGGTTCTCAAAAGACGGATACAACTCTTTTCATCAGGGAATATCCTGATGCACTTTTCTCTGCGGCGCAGCTCTTCATTGAGCCTTTCCAGCGGGTTCGTGGACTTGATTTTGCTCCAATGAGAAGGTGGGAACTCCAGATAAACGCTAATCTCATGATATGAGCTATCATGCCAGTCTTGCAGTTTGACTTTTCCATTGGATGATACCACACTGCTTAGCTTTTGCCAGGAAAGCTCAAACGAGTCTATGGTTCGCGAGCCGACCAGGTCTTTCAGAAGCGGCATCAACCACAGAAGATCCGTCTTTGATACCTTGCTTTGCGCATTTCGCATCCAATGGACTATGCAGCGTTGTCTTTGCTGACCGGGAAAGCACTCTTCTATTGCCTTGATCAGCCCATCATGCTCATCGCTGATCCAGAGTTCCGATCTCTCAAGACTTCTTAGTTTGAGGCTTTGCAGAAAGTCCTTCCAGTTATAGTAGCTTTCACGGTTCCCCAAGTGAAGACCCAAAACATCACGATGGCCGTCTTCCTTGAGTCCTATGGCAATCAACACCGCTGTCGGCCGTACTCCCTTCTCTGTCCGGATCTTGGTGTAAGTAGCGTCCAGCCAGATATAGGCATAACGCTTGTCCAAGTCCCTGTTCTTCCATAAATCTACTTCTGCGTCTATCTGAGCGGAACACCTGCTTACGAAGCTGCGATCGATGTTATTCAGGCCTAAGTCCACGAACAGCTTATTCATCTTACGTGTGGATACTCCGGCAAAATATGCCTCGCTGACGATGCTGATCAAAGCTCTGTCCACTCGCTGATATTGATCCAGGATCGAGGGATAAAAGCTGCCGCTTCTCAGCTTCGGAATACTCAGGTTAACTGGCCCCAATCCTGTGCTGAGGGGCTCTTTACGTTCACGGTAGCCATTGCGGTAGTTCGTTCTGTCATCCACTCGCTGATATGGCTCTGCTCCAAGTCGGGCACTGAGCTCTGCTTCTATGATGCTCTGGATGCTGTGTTCAAGCACTTTGACAAAATCTCCCGGGATGGCCGATTGAATTATCTTGACCAATTCCGCCTTTCCATCTTTCTTTCGCTTTGGTTGAGTCATGATCTTCTCCTTGTCTGGTAGTTTTTTGGTTTATACCATCAAAACAAAGAGCGGGATCCGGCTCAACCTTTTTCTTCATGAGGCTCACCCTATTTTACACCAACCTTTGAGACACTACCGGGGACACCGCCTGGTGCTCCCCACGTTATTTATATGGCTTTGTAGAAAGATGTAAGGGTTTGCTTGTAATTTTCGGTGATACTTCCTTGCAATTTTCAGTGATACGCTTGCAATTTTCGGTGATACAATTGCAATTTTCAGTGATACAAACTGACTGATCCACTCAGCTAAGAAATGCCCCATTTCGGCCGCTTGCAATTTTCGGTGAGACGATTTGCAATTTTCGGTGAGACTTTATACTTCGCTATAAACGTATCTCCACCAGCTAACCATTGTTTTTCTTGACATA
>JALOBM010000038.1 GCA_023228285.1 Candidatus Cloacimonadota bacterium
GTCTCCGCATTCCCAGGCATCGTCTGCTTTGATCCTGATCTGCTCCTCGGTCATAGTCTCCGACTTGAGCCAGGGGCCTCGGAACTGGTTCCACCAGCTCTTATAGTGGAACTCGTTAGCGTATGGATCGGGCTCGGAAGACTCATTATCAAAGCCACTCTTGTCCATATCGATCACCTTCATGGTCGTTCCCAGTTTCAAGGTGCTTGATTGCTTGTCTACCTCTTCAACTGGCTGCTCCGTCCCATCGTCATGCATCATAATAAGTTGGCTGCCTGATTTGACAATCTCATCCATCGTTGTCTGGCCTCTGCGATTCTTGCTTTGCTTAGTCATCTTGATCTCCTTCTCGGTTACCCGACTGTTGATTTATGAGTGCTACAATGCACCCCTCGTAAAGGTGGTCAAGTCCTTTCCGCTCAATGTGATAAGAAAGATCAATGTCTCGATAAACATCAGATTGAAGGTGAGCCTACCATAATCGCAAGTCATACAATACCTTGCGAAAGTCTGTTGAAATAATCGTGATATTTTGCCCTGATTAAGCCTTGTTTCATCAGTTTGAGAGCACGAAATCCATAACTTGTTCCGCTGATTTCTCTTAAGAAATCTGTTTGAAATAATCGTGAAATTCCATTTGAAAAAATCGTGATATCGTTTTGAAAAAATCGTGATACCGCAGGCCAGCAAAAACGCCGATTTGAAAAAATGGTGATACGATTTGAAAAAATAAGTGAGAACGCATAACGGATAACTGACTATTTTTCTCAGATAGTCAGAAATCAGTTGACAAATGTTCCGAGTTTCCCAATCTGACGCCAAAACATTGTTTGCTCTTCCGCAACTTGCCTAGAAATCGGCAGATACGGTAGAAACAGACTGGATTACGGCATCATTAGCTTGCCCTTCCACCAAACAACGATTTTTGAAAACTGGGAGAATATGAGAAAGAAGATTTGATATGAACCAAAGCAAGGATAAGAGACAGATAATCCTCGATATAGCCGCGAGGATTTTTTTACGTTATGGCTATTCAAAGACTTCGCTGGACGAGATTGCCGCAGAAGCAAGAATCGCCAAGGGGACTATATACTATTACTTCCCCAGCAAAGAAGAACTATACATAAATGTTGTGTCAGCACAAGCCCAAGCCTTTATGGAAGAGATGATCAGTCGGTTGAACGAAATCAAAGGTTTTGAGAACAGACTGAGGTTCTTTATGCAAGAGCCCGTGAAGTATGTGTGCAACGAAATGCCGATGTGGCTGGACGGTCTGAAAAGCATTCCCTTTAACTATAAGGAGCATTTTGAAAGGTATCGTAAGATCAATCAAGATAAAATGCTGCAGATCCTTACCAGAATCATCAATGAAGGCATCGAAGAAGGCATGGTGACAGACAGGATCTTTGTAGAACGCTTGTGCGAAGTGCTGAACGACTGGTTTCTTCTGGGTAATACAGCGATTATGGTGGTGGATTTTGAAGGTCTTCTACGCATAATCGAGCGGGATCACGAAGTAATAATGCAATTGATATTGAACGGAATTTTGAAAAGAGGTTAAGAATGAAGAAATGGATAGTGTTGATCATAAGCGCTGGCTGTTGCATAGCGCTTTCGGCCATTTCGCTAGAAGAAAGCATCAACATGGCAAAACAGAACAACAAGAGTCTACTGATAGCAGCTCAAGAGATAAGCAAAGCGGATGAACAGTATAAAGATGTAAGGGGCAGTTTGCTGCCTCAGCTCAATCTACAAGGCTCATATTCGCTTTCGAAGACCTATCTGCCGGATAGCGCAAGTGGCAGCGTTCCCAGCGTAAGCTCTATGCTGGATGATAATGAGGCGACAGATACCGACGAGCTGATTGCAGGAGCATTGGATGGTATCGTAAGTAGGATGATTCCTTCTTCGCCCCAAGAGGAAGGTTCCCTTGCCATGCAGCTCAAGATGGATCAGGTGCTCTTTTTGGGCGGCAAACTCATCAACGGCATTAAGGCTGTGGATCGCTATCGCAGCATTCAACGCTTGAACTACAGTGTGCAAGAACAGGATGTGATTCTGGAAACCACCAATATGTTTTATCAGACCATATTGGCCCGGAAAGTGATGCAGATACAGGAAGAAGCCTTAGCTACAGCACGCCGCCATTTGGTAAGAGTGGAACTATTGGGAACTGAAGGTCAGGTATCGGAATTCGATCTTCTGAGTGCTCGCTTGGAAGTGGCAAAACTGGAACCGGGGCTTCTGCAGGCACAGAACAACTATGATCTTGCTCTACACGCTTTTCGGAAGCAATTGGGTTCTGAGGATCCTAATCTGATCCCGGAAGGGGAATTTGTGATGCCTGAAATCTCTGAATTGAGCATAGAAGAAGCAATAGAGATTGCTGAACAAAACAGGACTGAGTTGGAACTACTGGACATAGCAACTGAAGTGAAACAGCTGCAATACAATGCCGAACGCAGCAATTTCCTTCCCAATGTGGCTCTTAGCGCCAGCGCTGCCTTATATTCAGCGGCAGATGAGTATCGTATCGAATCCGAAGATTTTGGCACTCAGTATTCTGTGGGAATAGGTTTTAGCCTGCCTATTTTCACCGGATTATCCAATAGAAGTAAAGCTAGTTATGCCAGACACGATTTGGCCATAGCGAAACTTCAACAGCAGGAGACCAAGGAGCTTGTCAGCCTTGAGGTAAAGCAGAAACATCAGAAACTACAACACGCTTTGCACAATTATGAAGTGCAGGAACAAAACATTACGATGGCAGAACGCAATTTGGAATTGGCTCAACTCAGGTTTGACAATCAGATGGGCATTCAACTGGAAGTGTTCGATGCACAAACCACACTTGCGTCCATTCGTCTTCAATATCTCAGTGCCGTATATGATGTGATCAGTGCGGAACGGGAATTCACAAAATCCTTAGGTTACAAATTAGCAGCGGAGTAAATAATGAGAAAGAGAACTACATATTTGATCATCGCCATGAGCTTTTTGATGCTTATCAGCGCTTGTGGCAAGAAGAAACAAGACGCCAAGAGCATGGAGCAATTACACGAAGAGCTGGGTATTCCGGTTCGCGTGACCACAATAGAAAGCGATACCTTTGTGCAGCAGTTGTTGTACAATGCCACTCTTACCGGTATGCAGGAATCCACTGTGCAAGCGATGCTGGGTGATGTGGTTACGGGTATCAAAGCCAAAGTTGGCGACAGAGTGGAAAAGGGAGACGTGATCGTTACCTTCCCTCTAAACAGCCCTTCAGCGCAGTATGAGCAAGCCAAAACCGCCTTCACCAGCATAAACGCTACTCATGACCGCATGTTGAGACTAAAAGATCAAGGTGCCATCTCGCTGCAGGATTATGAGAATGTGAAAAGCCAATGGGAAGTATCCAAGGCAAATCTGGAATCCAGCGAACAGATGGTTTTCGTGAAAGCCCCCATTAGCGGTGTAATCACAGACATTATGGTGAATGTATCCCAAAAAGTTTTCCCCGGTACTGATCTCTTTACGGTCAGTTCCACTAATGGCTACAAAACCACCATTATGGTACCGGAGGATGAGATCGGCAGGATCAAGAAAGGCGGCATCGTGAAAGCTACCTGGAATGACATCGTAATCACTGGACGAATAACCGAGATAGCTTTAGCGTTGGATCCTTCTGCAAAAGCTTTCCGTGTGGAAGCTCAGTTTCCTGGATACCGTCCCAATCTGGGCTTCGGTGTTACGGCAGAGATCGGCGTACAGGTACTTACCAAGCCGAATGTACTGATTGTTGACCGTCATCACTTGGTAAGAGAAAACGGAGATGCTTTTGTATGGCTGGCTCGTGAAGACAAAGCCACCAAAGTGCCGGTAACTACAGGTATTACCGATCAATTGCGTTATGAGATTACCGAAGGTCTTGAGATAGGTGATACATTGATTACTGAAGGGATCAAAGCACTCTCCGAAGGCGCGAAGATTCGCATAATAGAAGGAAACTAATATGTTTTTAGCAAAACTATCCATAGACCGGCCGGTTCTGGTAACCATGGCCATATTGGTCTTTGTGGTGTTTGGCGCAATGGCATACATGGACATGCCCTTGAATCTGATGCCGGAAGTGGAACTGCCATATGTATCCATAATGACAGTGTATTCCGGAGCCGGACCCCGCGAAGTAGAAACCCAGGTTACAACCAAACTGGAGGAAGCAGCGGCAACAGCGCCACAAGTGGACTTCATCCAAAGCTACTCTATCGAAAATGTGTCTATCATCCTGGTAGCCTTTGAACAAGGCAAGGATATCAACGTTGCAAACTCCGAGGTTAAGGACAAGGTCGACGGTGTATTGCGGGATCTTCCCGATGGAGTGGATCGACCTTCGGTACAAAAGTTCGACATCAGCTCTTTCCCCTTCATGGATCTGGTACTTTCTGGGGACATGGATAGCCGTGAGATGTATGAATTGGCTGATGGCCAGCTAAAAGAGCGGCTTTCCCAGATCGAAGGTGTAGCCCAAGTTTCTATCAATGGCGGGGCAAAGCGCGAGATCGGAGTGGAAATCCCGAATCGCGTAGTTTTTCAGAACAGCATTTCACCCTCAGTTTTGAACCAGATCCTTGCCGCACACAATTTGGATATGCCTGCCGGTTCTTTCACTAGCAACAATCAGCAATACTCCGTGCGTCTGAAAGGTGAGTTTGCCAGCGTACAGGAGATCGAAGACCTGGACATTCCTACTATGAGTGGCCCCAAGAAACTGGGTAGCCTTGCCAATGTGATCGACGGGCAAGAGACGATCACTCAAAAAGCTACATATTTCAACGTGAAGAATCAGGTTGTGGACAACAATATCATTCGCTTGTCAATTACCAAAAGCTCAGATGGAAACGTTGTGAATATCGCCGAACAGGTGCGTAAGGAACTACCCGTTCTGCAAAGTGAATTGCCTCCGAACACGAAACTGAACGTGATTCGTGACGATAGCGAATTTACTCGCTCTACGGTTGCCGATACCCTGTCTACAATATGGATGGGGATATTACTCACTGGTCTTGTTCTGCTGCTCTTTTTGCACGATCTCCGCTCCACTCTCATCGTTGCTTTGTCGATGCCGATTTCCATTATCTCCACCTTTATCTTCCTGCAAGCAGCCGGGTTTACTCTGAACATGCTTACTCTTACCGGTTTCTCCACTGCTGTGGGTATCTTGGTGACAAACTCGGTGGTGGTTATCGAAAACATCTTCCGTCACAAAGAAATGGGAAACGGGCGTAAAGAGGCTTCCTACAAGGGAACTACTGAGATTACCATAGCCGTATTGGCATCCACGCTTACAAACATCGTGGTGTTTTTGCCCATGGCCACTATGAAATCCATGGTGGGTGGTTTCTTGAGTGAGTTTGCGCTCACAGTTACTTTTGCCACTATCTTCTCTTTGATTTCGTCCTTTACCATCACTCCGATGTTGGCGTCCATCATTATCCCGGAAAAAACTAAAACCAGTAAATTCGGATTGAAGTTCGACCGCTTATTTGATAAGTTTTCGAACCAGTATCTGCGGTTCATGCGTTTTGTTCTCCGGAACAAGGGTACCAGCATCCGCATACTTGTGGTTTCGATATTGATGCTGTTGGGCAGCTTCCTGTTGGTACCTGGTCTGGGCTTTGAGCTAGTGCCGGCTATGGATCAGGGCAACGTAAGCATAAACATTGAACTTCCAGAAGGCGTAAGTTTGGATGAAACAGCCAAAGTGGTTGAAGTAGTAAACGGACGCGTTTCGAAATACGAGGAAGTGGAGCATGTGGTTAGCAACATCGGTTCTCAAGGATTCATCAATACTGCTAGCAACGTAGCCAGCACAGACGTGAAGCTGATTGATGCGGACGATCGCTCGCGAAGCACTCTGGACATGGTGGGCGTAATCACCAAGGATTTGGCAGATATCCCCAATGCCATCATCAAAGTAAGCGATCAGAGCAATGTGGGAATGGGCGGTTCCGGAATCAGCTTCTATATTCAAGGCCAAGATCAAGATGTATTGGAACAACTCAAGATCGACATCATGGATCAAATCCGGGATATCCCTGGTCTTTTGAATGTGGATAGCAGCTCTCGTCCAGGCAACACAGAGCTTACATTATCCCCCAAACGTGATAAACTGGCAGAGATTGGTGCCACAGTATACGATCTGGCAATCGCGCTCAGAACAGGCATTGAAGGTATGGTAACCACGTACTATCGTGAAGGTGGAGATCAGTACGATATCAAGCTCACTATGCCAGAAGAAGACGTGGATCATCCCGATAAAATCATGAACATGACCATAGTTGTAAATGGACAAAGCTATCTGCTTTCGCAACTTGTAGATGTGGATTTTGCTACTGGCGTTTATCAATTGATCCATGTGGACCGTTATAAATCTATAGAGATCACAGGAAATGCCGCTAAAGGATTTTCCACCGGTCAACTGAACGCAGAAATTACCCAAAGATTGAGTAACTTGCAGCTTCCCAGCGGATACAGGATTAAGTGGGGACAGCAAGCGGAGATGCTGAATGAAACCATGGTAGATATGATCAGAACTTTCGCAATCGCTATATTGCTTACATATATGTTGCTCGCGGCCATATTAGAGAGCTTCACTCAGCCACTTATCATATTGGCTACCATACCTATGGCCATCATTGGCGTGATCCTCTCTCTGTTCTTCTCCGGAGTGGGTTTGAACATCTTCTCGATGCTGGCGGTTATAATGTTGGTTGGCATAGTCGTAAATAACGCTATATTAATACTAGACTATGTAAATGTAAAGCGAAAAGAAGGCATGAGTTCTCACGATGCACTCTTGGAAGCAGGAAAGATGAAGCTAAAACCGATAATTATGAGCACCCTTTGCATGGTAATCGGCATGTTGCCTATGGCTATGGGAGTCGGATCTGCGGGACGCGAATTCCGTATGTCCATGGGTATCGTGTCCATCGGCGGATTAGTTGTATCTACACTGCTTACTCTTATCGTGATCCCTGCTTTCTATTACCTTAGCACGCAAAACCAAGTTAAAAAGGAGATCTGTAATGGACAGAATCGTTAAGCTTGTCAGCATGGCACTTGTGGCCATCATCCTCACAGTTGGTGTGGCTGGTTGCTTTGGCAACTTCGCCGCAACCCGGAAAGTGTATGAATTCAATGAAACCTTCGGCGACAAATGGGTGAACACAGTAATGTTTTGGGTACTTAGTATAGTTCCCGTGTACAGCGTGGCATCTTTTGCTGATGTTGTTCTTTTCAATACCATAGAGTTTTGGACTGGAAGCAATCCTATCGCTATGGGACCCAATGATGAGGTTATAAAATATGCCAGTGAAGATGGCAAAAACCTCAAAATCACCATTCGTCAAAACGAAGTTTTAGTAGAAGATATGGACAATCCAGAGAATGAGATTGAACTAAGCTACAAACCCTTGGAAAAGAGCTGGTACTACCAAAGCGATAATGGCTTGGTCAAGATCGCCTCTCTATCCGAAGACAAAGCCGATTTCATCACACCTACAGGAAAAGTCTATACCTTGAACCAGGCAATGTAAAGAAGGATTCAATGATAGACAGACAAAAGCTAGAAGCTGTATTGGATAAAGTTCGCCCAGCCATCATGTCTGATGGCGGCGACGTGGAACTGATCAATATCCGCGAAGACAACGTGGTGGAAGTACGTCTCAAAGGCGCTTGCAACGGCTGCCCTATGGCTACACTCACGCTGAAAGCCGGTATTGAACGCATCGTAAAGGAAGAGATTCCTGAAGTTGTGGAAGTAATTTCCGTATAACAGCGAACATGATATAAAAGCCCCTTTACTTTGCGGTAGAGGGGCTTTTTTTTGGTTTCTTGGTGGCATCTTTTTTGACCTCTAGAGATTATGAGCTTAAGCAAATCCTAATTATGAATGATTGGGTAACAACCATACATCAGGTGACAGCTTTTTTCCCTGAACTTGGATTATGTGTTTGGAGTTCATTTGACATAATGTATCTTATTGTATACCTATATGTTATATGGTCAAATGGATTTCAATATCTGGGGTGGATTCTATGCATTGCCAGAAGTCCACGCAACCCCTCAACTTATTTTACGGAGATAGAGAGCATAGGTGTCTTGAACTCCGTGTGTTATTTGGGTTGAATGAGAACGTATCGATCCCCTCTGTTCCACCTCTTGCTAAAGCTGTGGCGAACCAGATATAAAGCTGTTATGAAGCAGTGATCACTCGATGATAACCCGATGACATCTGCTTCAGCACTCAACGAAGTACAGGGCGAAGACCACGGACTCTGTTTTATCTTGAGGGAGGAAAAGTGGGTCAGTAAAATGTCTTGACTAAATTTGAAGAGATACCGACAGTATATAAAGTTTATTTGACTAACATAGATTGTGATTAACGATGGATATTGGATGCCATCAATGAGTTGAGAACCAATGAGTTGGAATTTCCACCGCATCTAGGACTCAACAGGATTTTAAATCTAATTTAGAAGTTGAAAATGAAAAAGGAAAATCCAATGAAACAAAGATTGATTTTTTTACTCACAGTATCTTTCGTGAGCTTATTATTACTCTCATCGTGCTCTGATAGATCTGTAACCATTAGCAACCATGAAAGACTCTATAGCATTGGTCTAATGCATAATGAGCTACTCAAAATTCAGAATAACAACCAGAACAACATAAGAGATTACGTACTTGATGAGAATGGTTTTATGAGCATTGACAACCATAGTTTAATGTTTGCTAGTATGAGAGATTATTTTGTTACAGAAAAAGGCTTCATACCATCAGATGTTGACAACACGTTGCAGCAAATGAATCAGGTACTGGATGTTATTGGTGCATTCGAGGATATTGATGGTACTCAATATGTCGTCCCCTTTGATTCGACATTTATTATAAACTCATACATTTACGCTAGAAATGCCGGATATTTGACATCAAAAGAGAAAGAACTAATTGATCCTGTAATCAGCGACTATATTAATGGAGCCCCTACTATTGCAATTGATGAAAAAATAGAGTATATCAGCACTCAACTTAGCTTATACAACGAAGATCAGGTTAGAAAATGTTATGATTTTGTTGAAGTTTATTTAGCATCGAAGGATTATTGGGGAGATGCCGTAATTTTCCGCTATGGTAATGGAGTAATAATTGCTGATGCTATTGGAACAATAATAGGATCAGGAGCTTATTCATGGACGGGGCCTGGTGCAGTTATTGGTGGTGCAGTTTTAGGAGCATATTATTCGTGTTTAATGAACTGGCACAATGCTAATTTCCACCACAATCATTAGATCTGAGGGAACATGTTAGATAATGTGAATCTTCTATCAGCCATAATTATAGCATGGATATTGGTGCTGCCTATTTATCTCGCCATAGCATTTCATAAAAAAATTGATTGGGAATATTATACAAAGTGGGAGAGATTACAGCTTCATACAGATGTCGAATGGAAAACAATCTCATTGAAATGCTCTCAATTATTTCTCTCTGGAAGATATTTGGTTTGCGGTGTTTCTGAGAGAAAAGTATTCCTTAAAGACGCTGTTTCTCTGACGAGGATTGGCAAATTCTACGTGATTGAATTTATCGACGATTCGAAAACACTGAACGTGTACTATAGAGGCATTTTGACGTCATCCCAAAAATACAAATTAGATGTTACCAGCTTAGTCAATTTCTTTGCTTTATAGATATTCATATCTTGTTGGCTAATGACTTTTCTGGGTGTGTTAAGACAGGATATTTTTTAATTCTGCCTTAATCATATTTTTCGAAGATAGGTAATATTATTAACCAAACTGAATGCCTATTTAGAGCATTCACGTTCTCACGTTCATAGATGTGCTCCTTTGTGTAGTAGGGTGGGTCGAGGTAGAAGAAGGTATTGGGTGTATCGAACCGGGCGATAATCTTCTCAAAGCCCTGCTTTTCAATGATCACCTGCTTGAGCCGTTCTGAGGCTGCTTTCACCTTCTCAAGGTTACGCAGTGGCATATACTTGTATCCCTGCATGATGCAGAAGTTCTTTGACCGGGAGCCGTAGCTGCAGGATAGCTGAAAGTAGAAGCGGATGGCTCGTTCAAGCTCTGTTTTAGGTGGGTGTTGGGCGAACGTGTCGAACATCTCTCTGGATACCAGATACTGATTCAACTCCGTCACAAACGCTTCAGGGTGCTGCTTGATGTACTTCCAGAAGTTCACCAGATCACCATTGATATCGTTATAGACTTCCGTGTATCTGCTCTTGGGTCCGGTCTGCCAATCTTCCTTATCTGGTGATTTCCCGAAGAGTATCCAGGCAGCGCCACCAAAGACTTCACAGTAGATGTCATGCTTGGGGATGAGTGGCAGTATCTTCTTTCTTAGGAGACGTTTTCTACCTACCCAGGAGATGATGCTGTTCACGATATCCCCCTAATCTCTCTGGTGGTTATGGCTTTGGGCTTGGCTGTATCCAGATCGATATCTACGAGAGCGAAGTTGGCAATGATCACTTCGTTGAACTCAGACTTGCCTTCTTTGCGGTTGATGCCCTTGGTTCTGGTGACATGCTTGATGTCATAGCCTTTGTATAGCTTTAGAACATCCGGGTTGTCATCATAGCTGAGGATAAAGCGACCTTTGATGCTCTTCAGAATGTCTCGCAAGGCTTCGTGACTGAAGTGCTTGGCTGCGAAATAGGCTGAGGCATCAGAACACCCCTTTGATCGCCTTACCGATGCTAAAGAGCCATTTGCGATTGTGGAACACGTATTCGATGGCTCCTCCGATAGTGCCGAAGACCTTGAGAATGACATTGGTCTGCTTGGCTGGGAGGGACTTGGTAGCCCGCTCCACTGCCAACTGCTTCTTGGCATAGTCATCCAGGTCTTTGGTGGCAGGGTTGATCTTGATGTCCTGGATGATGTCCAGGATGATCGCCAGAGCCGAGTTGATCTTGGAGTTAAATGTCTCCCAGTAAAAAAAGGATTGACAGAAAATACCATGCTTATTTTGGTGAACAAACTGCCGCGGGGTGTAGCGCAGCCCGGTTAGCGCACTGGTTTTGGGAACCAGGTGTCGGAGGTTCGAATCCTCTCACCCCGACCAGTGCTTACACCAAAAGCAGTGGGCGTTTAGCTCAGCTGGGAGAGCGCTTGCCTTACAAGCAAGATGTCGGGGGTTCAAGTCCCTCAACGCCCACCACTTCTTTCTAAACACAGGGGATCGATGAAGATAGCTATTACCGGAGCCAACGGTTTTGTGGGCAGCACCATGCTTACGCACTTTTCCCAGAAGGGTTTCGAACCAGTGGCAATCGTGCGCAAAGCCTTCTTTCAAAATGGAATTATCACTCGTGTAGTAGATTACTCAGATACATTTTCTCTTACTAATGCTTTATCCGATGTCGATATCCTGATTCACAATGCCGGGAAAACCAAAAGTATAGGGCAAGAAGAGATGTTGAGCGTGAACTTGGGTCTAACCCGCAAAATCGTAGATGTCGTGAATGCGCAAAAACATCCGATTCGCCTTATTTATATCAGTTCGCAAGCCGCTGGGGGACCTTCATCGAGAGAACATCCTATGCAGGAAACTGATGCTCCCAGACCCATCAGTATTTATGGAAAAAGCAAGGCTATGGCCGAGAGCTTGATTCAAAAGCAATGCAACAAGACCTGGAGCATAGTGCGCCCATGTTCGGTTTATGGCCCTGGGGACCGCGACTTTTTGAGCCTGTTCAAACTCAGCAAACTTGGATTTCAGATGCAAATCGGCAAACAAGAGCGGTCTTTGAACATGATTCATGTAAGCCAATTGGCAGAATTCATCCTTCATCTTATCGGCAATCCACAAGTGAAGAATGAGATATTTTATGCCACAGACAATCAAGTTTACACTCAAAGCGAGATTGCCGCTCACATTGCCGCAATAGCGGGAAAATCCATACATAAGCTGGTAATACCTTCCTGGGCAGCCCAAATCGCTTTCGGATTGGGGCAGATAGTCAGCCGAATGAGAAGCGAACCCAGTGCGATGAATTTGGATAAATACAACGAGATCATCGCAGAAGGCTGGGTAGCGAATCCGGAAAAAGCCAAGAACTTGTTAGGCTGGGACCCTCCTGCCAGACTCCCTGAATTGATAAAGGAAACATACAAGTGGTATTGCGAAAACTCCTGGCTCTGATTCTACTGATACTGTCTATTACTCTGCTGTCAGCTCAGGAAGCTGATAGCCTACAGCATGTGACGGCTCAGGAAGCGGACAGCCTGGATGTTGTTCCACTTCAGCAGGAATTGGAAGAAGCCAAGGATCAAAGCGAGGGTGAAACTTGGATAGATACTGATGAGCTTTTGGATTTTGACCTTCCCAGAACCATAGATGAACAAGCCATTTTGAGGGATATAAGCAAGAGTGATGTATTGGATATTATCTCTGAGCAAAGACAAAAAAGCTTTGTGAATCCACATCATTTCAAGCTCTTTGAGTATCCCAATCTATCCAGTGCCTATCGTTCATCTTTCAATATGATCGGTTTGCAGACCGATCCTCTGTTCCTTTCAACAGATGGCTTCGAGCTGCCGCGATCCCTTCATTCCACTTGGTTTTATCAGGGACAGCTTGGCCAGTTTCACGATCTCATTCAGAACAATACAGCTATAGATGCCAAAGCTGTACTCTACGAGTATCCAGTTAGTCTGTCACGTCTGGAAGGCTCTTTGGGAGACTACGACAGCCGCTACGCATTGGGCTCTTTTGCTAAAGGTAATCTGCTTGGTATTCAGGGACTAAGCCTTGGTTTCGATTTCTCACTTTACAACGGTTACTGGGTGGATAGTCCCAACAGCGGAAATTCATCTCATCAGCTTATCAGTTATAGATACAAGAAGCTGTTATGGACTCTGGATTACTCCTCCTACACAAAGAACGGGGGATCATACGAACTGCATCCAGCTTACTGGTATCTCGGCAACTACAGGATTAAGAACAAACACAATCGCTTTATCGGAAGCTTTGAAAATCCTGTATTGAACCTTAGTATAGCCAGTTTCCGAGATCGTTCCAGCTCAGAGGAATTCGCCTCCACTCAACAAAGCGATGCTCTACAGATTGCGGCAGAGAAGAACCTGAAGCTTTGGGATATTGCGCTGGATCTGCGTCACGAATATCGCCATTTGGATAGGAACTACCTGCCTGCACAGCAAATGAATCAGCAGGATTATGAGCATAAAACCAGTATCTACCTGAACATTCCGTATTATGCAGATCTGGTATTGGATCTGGATTTGCTGGATTGGGAACAGCTTCGCCTATATGGGAAGCTGGGGAAACGCGTTTCCGTATTTGATCTGGGAATCTACACCCGCCAAAGCATGGGCGATTACAACAGTGTGACTGCCATCAGCTCTCCTTTGGGAGACAGCACGATGGCAGTGCTAGATATCTACAGCCCCTCGGAGAGTGCAGTATTCGCCGGATTCGAGCAATGGGGTCTGAAGCTTTGGGCTGCTTTTGGCAACAAAAAGCAAGAGCAGTATTTACCTACATCCCAGTATGCATCATCAAAGAACATCCTTCGCCTTGCCGCTGGATATCAGAGGGATTTGGGGAGCTTCACTTTTAAGATCAACTCCCAGTGGAATTACCATGAAATCGATAGATACTTGGTATCTGCCCCGGAATACAGTTTCAACAGTTCGCAGAGTGTTGCTTGGAACCTTAGCCACGACAACAAACTGGAAGCAGGAATGAGCATCTATGGCCATTCGGATTATTATCTAGCAAACGCTCAGAATCCGGTTTTGATCGAAGCCTCGACTCTGATGGACGCCTGGGCTGCAGTTCGCGTAAGCACACTCTTCGACTTCAACGTGAGTTTTCGCAATCTGCTAAGCACATCTCTCTATGGCCTGTACCCGATCCCGCTTTCCATTCATGCGGGATTGCGCTGGTATTTCATCAACTGAGCCTCGGAAAGCATTTTATAAAAGTGCAATACGCTGTTTATCCCTTGTACTGAACTGATCTCCAGATCATTTGGGAACGGTTCTTGCATCTATACCAAACTAACTAAATGGGAGGACCCATGAGAAAACTATTAACACTAGTATCAATAATAATATGTGCAGGCTTGCTGAATGCAGCACCTCTGCAGCTTTTTCATGAATCGGCTGGGATGATTGACGCCCGCTTTGAAAACCTGAGAGAGACTCCGATGTTTGTGCAGGAAAGCCAGTCTTTTGAAGAGACTGAACATCCGGATACGCCCATCATAAGCCGGACTCTTGCATTCCCTTACCAGAATGCGGAATTGCTGATACAGAGCATGACATGGCGAGTATTTGACAAGCAAGGTGAATATCTAAGAAGCAGCAGCGAGAATTTCACCGACGTTGCGAGCATTGCTCAGAGCTTCACTTTCCGGGAAATGCATGGTGTTACCATAAGGATACAAACACAGCGGGAAACTGACACAGAAATATATACATTGGACAATCTGGACCTCAGTGTGAGGGGACATGGCCAGTTGAACATACCTGAGAGTGTATCTCCCGCATTCATAGACGCATACAAGTATCTTGCGGACAACTGGGATACTTCATACTTGAAGTCATTGCCCGTGGAACGTCCTTCGATGTTGATCCTTAGTCACGCTTCTCTGGCAAACTACCAAGCTCCTTTCATCTATTGGAAACGCTCTCTGGGTATGGATGTACACGTGATTAACACTGCTGACGCCGGTTCGTCCGCTCAAGAGATTCGTGAAAGCATCCGTGCTATGTATATGGAACACAGACCAGATTATCTGATGATATTTGGCGACACCGTGGGTCCTTATGCTGTGCCCACAAACTTTTATCCATCTCCCGAACTCAATGAAAACGATGCCGATGACCAATACTACGCAATCATGGAAGGAGACGACTATTTCCCTGATATGCTGGTGGGAAGATTCTCTTTCGTGGAACCCGTGGAACTCATTGTGATGGCTAATAAATCCATCGTTTACGAACAATCACCATATATGACAGACACTTCTTGGATGACCAGAGCCCTGGCAGTTGCGGGCAACTACGCAGAGGGTACTTTGCGCCCTACTACTCCGGTCTGGATGAGTCGCTGGCTCAGTGAACGCTGGTTGGATTATGGCTACACTCAAGTCGATTCCGTTTACTTTCCGCCTAGCTATCCGGGCACAAATGCCATTATCCAATCCATCCAGAACGGCGTGCAAATAATCAGTTACCGCGGATGGGGTGATGCTAATGGCTGGCACTATCCCAGCTTCCACATGTCGGATCTGGACGACATAAACAGCGGGGGCAGAACGCCAATTGTCTATTCTATTGTGTGCAATACGGGCGATTTTGCCAACAGCGTGACTCCGTCATTTGGCGAGAAATGGATGCGTATGGGTACTACTGCGAACCTAAACGGTTGTGTTGCCTTTGTGGGTCCCTCGGATTTGCACACGCGTACCAGATTGAACAACACGATTGCCAGCGGTGCCTTCAATTCGATCCTGGATCATGGAGTGCGCGGTTTTGCAAGCTCGGTTCTGATGGGTAAAATTGAGCTCTACAAGAACTTCCCAAATGATCTTGAACCAGGTTCTTGGGTGCCATTCTACTTCCATGTGTACAACATTTTATCCGATCCTTCCTTGAATATGTGGAGCCTTGTCCCGGATGTGATGGGGGAAGAGATCATCGAGGGAGGGCTTAGTTACTCTCAATCTACATCACACATCACCATCAATGCCCCTCATCTGGAAGGCGCTATGGTATCCGGAACTAAGGACGGTGAGAGTTTCAGCTATACTCAAGTAATTGATGGTTCTGCTATTTTGAACATCAATCCAGAAGAAGAAGGTGAGCTAAGTATTACGGTGTCCAAACCCGACTGGGTTCCCTTGGTTCGCACTCTTAGCCTGAACGAGGAAACGGGTATCGGAGTTACTGCAAATACTGGTATTGATGCGGGTATCAACCCCAATGGCACGAAGACAATCGAGATTAGCGTGAAAAATTATGGCTCAACCCCGCTCACCGGAATAAACGCAAGTCTGGCTCAGAATCCCGGACTGGAAATAATAGCACTCAATTCCGGGACATTCGACCTGGCTCCCGGTGCTAGTCACACACTTCAATATCAATTGAATGCCAGTTCCGACCTACAACCCGGCCAGGTAATCAAGCTAGAACACAATACCACCAATCCCGCATCCAGTCATCGCTTCAGCATGAGTGTAGGTGGTGCGAAGTTCTATGTATATCGCCATGAAGGAACCCTGGATGTGGAAACAGGCGCACAGATCACTTTCTACGCTGCCAATCAGGGCAATGCCGCTCTGCAAAACGCTAGTGTAACCGTGCTTTCCAGAACCGAGGCCGTGACCATCACTTCGGAGCCTGTGAATCTGGATACGATTGAACCCGGAGAAGTATTCAGCTTTACTGCCAGCATCAGTCCTGAGCCAGGAGTATGGGATGGCAGAATGATACCATTATCCTTCGTTTTTGCAGACCAATCCGGATACGAATGGCTTTCATTCTACACATTTTTGGCTGGAACTCCCGGAACTGACGATCCTACCGGGCCTTGTAAATATGGCTATTATGCTTATGATAATACCGATATAGAACATGATCTTGTTCCAGAATATGAGTGGATCGAAACAGATCCTCTGCTTGGTGGCAACGGTAACTTGTGGTTGGTCATGGACGATGGCGTAAAGCGGGTGGAACTGCCCTTCACATTCCGTTTCTACGGTGTGGATTACGACCATCTTACCATCAGCTCAAACGGGTGGGCTTCTTTCGTTCATACAGATGAAAGCTACTTCAACAACCACTTCATCACTGCCGCTTTAGGTCCCGAAGCTTTGCTCGCCCCATATTGGGACGATCTGAAAGGTATGAAAACCGGTGTAGATGGCACGGGTGCTGATGTCTTTGCGGATATGCGGATTTTGTATTGGCACGACGCTGCAAACAATCGCTTCATCGTCCAATGGAACGAGGCATACAACCAGTCCACCATTCAGGCTGGTCCTGATGCGTCTTTGGAAAAGTTCCAAATTATCCTGTATCCCAAAACCGGAAGTGATGGCGATGTCGTGTTCCAATATCACACCATCGATAACCCTTCTGTAAATGCAAACTACTGCACAGTGGGAATTGAAAACCATCTGTCTAATGACGGTATCAGTTATAGCTACGGCAATATATATCCCATCACCGCCGCTGTACTGGAAGCCGGCAGAGCCATTCGTTTCAGCACTACTGGGCCTGATAACTATGTATCAAACGAAGACGAAGTCAGCGCAGCTACCTTGTCGAACTTGCGCAACTATCCCAATCCCTTCAATCCCAATACTACCATTGCTTTCGATAGCAAATACGCTACAAATGCCAAATTGCAGGTATATAACACCCGGGGACAATTGGTAACAACTCTGCACAATGGACCCATCCAAGCCGGAGTCAATAGCTTCAACTGGGATGGAACGGACTCCAGCGGTGTATCGGTATCCAGCGGAATATACTTCTACCGTTTATATAGCGAACAAGATACTAAAACCCGCAAGATGCTCCTGATGAAATAGAATCTCTTCTCTCAATTAGCATAAACGGGATACCACAATGTATCCCGTTTTTAATGGCCAGGCTTTTCCCTCAAAGAGGATTCTATCAGAACTCAGGAGTGGGTATTACCTTCTCCGGTGGTGAACCGCTTGCCCAGGCTGAGTTTGCCTTTGCTCTGGCTAGTTTCATGTCAAGCATGAGGTGGCAATCTACGACTTGCCACAACGACCGAAGGGAGCTTTAGAATCATGCTCCTCATTCCCTTTGTTCGATCCAGTGTTGAAGCTGATATCAAGGTGTTATCATCCTATGCTCACCCGATGATAACCCGATGATATCAGGTTCAAGTATAGATAATCCAAGGAGGAATGAAGCTTCTGAATCATCTGCAGAAGTATCTGGCAAATTGGAGTTTGGCAACCCAATAACAAAACGACATTCATGCCTTGACGAGTCACTAGAGAGATCAAGGAAGCGGGCTTTACCCTTGGTTTGGAGACTTGTGGTTATTTTGCCCCGGATCTCGATCAGGAGCAGTTAAAACTCATAAACTTCGTCTATTTCGATGTCAAACACTGGAGTAATTATGGCTACGTCTGCTATCCTTCATGCCCGATTACACCCATCTTGGAGAATCTATCCAGGCTTTGCTCCTGCCTGGGTTCGGATAGAATAATCCTAAGCCTGCCATTGATTACTGGAGTAAATGCCACGCTGGCATTCATAGATTGGATTGCCGATCATGCCCGGGATCACGCCATCTCCCAAATCCGTATCCTGCCCTATCACGAATATGGTAGAGCCAGATACCAATGCTTGGGAAAACAATACCCGATTGGTAACGTGACTCATCTGACGGAGCAGGATCTGAAGAGATTTTCCGAAGTACTAGAAGCCAGGAATTTGATCTGTGAGGTGCATGGTCTCTGAGCCAAACTGGGATATATTACTCCTTGATCTGTTTGAGCTTCATTCACCTGCGAAAATGCGCTTGACAAATATAACAGGCTACAGCTTTTGAATCATTCCCGTCGTTTGATAGGGTGATTCAGACAAAAAAGGTAAAATACATGAAACATAGACACTTATTCGGCTTGCTACTGCTGATCCTCCTCACTTTGAGCTCCTGCGGCAAGAACCAGTCGCTTACACCGCCAGATGACCCGGATATCCCTGTGGGATTCGGCACAGATAGCACTTTGGACATCATCAGCTGGAACCTGAAAGAGTTCCCTATGAATGACAATACCATACCCTTACTGGTGGATATCATTCCCACACTTGATGCAGATGTAATAGCGTTTCAAGAGATTATGGACGCAAGTCTCTTCTTCGAGATGGCACAAAGAATATCAGGATATCAAGGTTTGGTATATAACTACAACGGTGGATGGAAATTGGCGTATTTGTACAAGACAGAAAGCATTACTGTAAATAGCGATTACATCATTTTTCCCAGTGAGAGCAGACCGTTTCCGCGTCCCCCTTATGTTTTGGATTTGGAGTTTGGCGGCACACAGTATTTTGTGATTAACAACCACTTCAAGGCATTGGGAGATAACACTGTAGATCACACAGATCCTTGGGACGAAGAGATGCGGCGGATCGAAGCCAATACTAAGCTGGAGGAGTATATCCGGCAAAACCATTCCACTGACAAGCTTATCGTACTGGGTGATCTCAACGATCAGATCCAGGAAGACCCAGTCACAAATGTGTTTATGGCGTTTCTGGATAGACCGCAGGACTACTATTTTACTACCATGCCCATAGCACAAAATCCAAGTCCAGACACAGTTTCCTATCCCAGATACAACAGTATGATCGATCATATTCTTATCACTGATGAGCTTTTTGCAGATTTCGAGGCCTCAGGCTCTGTGTGTATTGCGCTTCAAGTGGAACAGCGTTTAGGTGGATTATCGGGTTATTACGACCAGGTATCGGATCACAGGCCTGTAGGAATTCGCCTGGAAGCAAGCCAGATTAAGTCCCCGAAATCATAATAATCTGACTGTTCAGAATTATTTATGAATCCGCATGAATATGTGATGGAGCTATATAGCAAGCTCATCTGTCATTGATTGAAGAACTATCACAAAAAATGTATTGACAAAATAAGCCCCCTAAAGAAATTGGCAAAACCTGCTCGGCATGAGCGGATCGAAATTGATCTTTTTACAAGTTTATAGAGTGCTATAGAGAAACAGTGACAAAGAAGCTCTTGTCAGTTCAATCATTTTAGTAATGATGGAGAGTTTGATCCTGGCTCAGGACGAACGCTGGCGGCGTGGATTAGGCATGCAAG
>JALOBM010000039.1 GCA_023228285.1 Candidatus Cloacimonadota bacterium
AAAACCAATGAAACTCATCTTCCCTCCCATCCTTTGCGATGCCTTCAGAAATGACTATCTTATCATCAATGACCCTGTATACTTTAAAGGGTTACCACTCACCTCACTATTTGTGTCAACTAAAATCAGGAAACATCACTCTTCCCCTCTTCATGGCGTTAATCATGTCTTAATCATCCCTTAATCAAGTCTTAATTATTAACGATTGATTAAGGCTTGATAAACATGTGATTAAGAGAGTCAAGAGAGGAAGAACTGGAGACCGTAAATTGGAGATTTCAGCCTATATTGTTTTGTTACATGGAGTTACTATTGTTTTCAACCATATTTATGAGGGGCATCACCATCTTGTTGGCAAATCACCCAAGAAAACGTATCATCACTAAATACATGCATAAGTCATCTCTGTCCTGGTTTTCCACTTTTTTTATGCTGTAGCCTATTTGTATGATGTCCAGATTTGCAGATTATCATTCTTCTATCTGCTTGTTTAGCTGTCGATTAGGCTTCAATCGATATTTCTAGAGTAGATTTCTCTTGACAGGATAATACGATATTTTTTTATTGATACAAGAAAGCTGAATACGAAACTCTGATTCGTCAGAAAAAAAGCAGCAAAGGAGATATGATGGACGCTATACCGCTTTTGACATTGAAGCGCTTGCCAAAGTACCTGGAAGCTTTATACAAATTTAAGCGTGCCGGGCTGAAGATGGTTTCTGCCACCAAAATTGCCGTCTTCACGGACGTCCACATGACCCAAGTACGCAAAGACCTATCTTTCACAGGAGTGGTTGGCACACCCAAGATCGGGCACAATATCGAGCAACTGATCATTGCCATCGAGAGCTGCCTGAATTGGAATGACATATCGTCCTGCTTTTTAGTTGGCGTGGGACACTTGGGAAAAGCTCTGATGGGTTATCAGGAATTGACGAAGAAGGGTCTGCGGATAATTGCGGCATTTGATAAGAGTGCGGAACTTGCAGGTACCTATTATCAGGGTATCCCGATCCATTCGATGGACAAATTTAGCAACCTGCTTTCCCGCCTCCATGTTCACATCGGTATTTTGACAGTTCCTGGTGAAGCAGCTCAGGACATTGCAGATCAAATGGTTGCAAATGGCGTATTGGCAATATGGAACTTTACTCCGGCCAAATTGAGTCTTCCGGAGGATATCATAGTAGAGAATGTGGACATGAGTTCATCCTTGGCAGTGCTTTCACGTAGAATAGCTGAAAGGTTACATATCGACAAAGCCTAAGCAGTTATAACGATTAATCCCAAAAATATACAAAATCCCTTATTCCCGAAAAACACTAAAAAATAGATATACAGGAGTTAAAATGAGTGCCGAATACACAGCCGCTCACAGCTTCAACAAGGTGATCGACATACTGGATCGTTTCGACAGAAGCGAATCCAAGATCATCCCAATCCTGCAGGCAGTACAGGAAGAATACCGTTACCTGCCTCAGGAAGTTCTTACTTTCATTGCCACATCTCTGCGCATTTCCCCTGCCAGACTGTATGGCGTTGCAACCTTTTACAGCCACTTTTCTTTGGAACCCAAGGGCAAACACATCATCAGGATGTGCGATGGAACAGCCTGCCACGTACGGGGATCCTCAGCAGTAATCGATGCCATCCGCAAGAAACTGAATCTCAGCGCAAAAAAGATTACTACCGACGATATGATGTTCACTTTTGAAACCGTATCCTGTCTGGGCGCATGTGGATTGGCACCTGTACTGGTTATTGACGACGAAGTTCACGGCCAAATGACCCCGGAACAAGCCTTACAACTGATCAGCAGCATCGAAGAGAAGGAGAAAGAAAATGCCTAAACTCGAACAAATCCGTGATGCTTATAACGAAGCGCGAGCTCTGTGTGACAAGCGCATAATCGTATGTGCCGGAACCGGATGTATTGCCAATGGTTCATTGAAAGTGTTTGAAGCCCTCAAAAATGCCATTGCTCTTAGCGGGCTGGAAGTAACCGTATCCCTGAAATCTCATGATCCCAAAGAACATAAACATCATGATGTATATATGATCAGTAGCGGATGTCAGGGTTTCTGTCAGGTTGGCCCTTTGGTAACCATCGAACCGGCAGGAATTCTATATGGACATGTGAAGCCCGAAGACGCTGAAGAGATTGTGGCTCAGTCGATCGTAAAAGACGACGTAATAGAGCGTTTACTGTATCATGATCCCGTAACCGGCACAGCGTATAAGGGCCCAACCGAGATTCCTTTTTACACCAAACAACAACGTACCGGATTGAAGGATTGCGGTAAAGTGGATCCCACCAACATCGCCGAGTACATCGCTCATGGCGGATACTTTGCAGCTCGTGACGCCTATACAAAATACGATGCTGAAGGATTGTGCAAACTGTATCAGGAAAGTGGATTGCGCGGTCGTGGTGGTGGCGGTTTTCTAACCGGTCTGAAATGGGATTTTGCCCGCAAAGAAGATAATGAAAAGAAATATGTAGTCTGCAACGGAGATGAAGGTGACCCTGGTGCGTTTATGGATCGTTCCATATTGGAAGGCAATCCCCATAGCGTAGTAGAAGGCCTGCTGATCGCTGCCCGCGCCATCGGAGCAAACGAAGGATATGTGTATGTACGCATGGAGTATCCTCTGGCTTGTTCCAGAATCCGGGAAGCCATAGCAACAGCCGAAGAATACGGCATCTTGGGAGACGATATCTTTGGTACTGGAAAAGCATTCCACATCTCCGTGATGGAAGGAGCCGGAGCATTTGTCTGCGGGGAAGAAACCGCCCTTTTGGCATCGATCGAAGGCAAACGTGGCATGCCCTCGCCCAAACCACCATTCCCAGCTCAGAAAGGCCTCTTTGGCAAGCCCACGATTATCAACAACGTGGAAACCCTGGCTTTAGTACCGATTGTAATGCAACAAGGCCCACAGAACTATCGCAAGGTAGGATTAGCAAAATCTCCCGGAACCAAGACCTTCGCACTTACCGGTCATGTAGCCAATACAGGATTGATTGAAGTACCTCTTGGTACCACTCTTCGTAAGATCGTCTTCGAGATCGGCGGCGGTGTGTTGGATAAGGACGGCAAGATCAATAACGATGCCTTCAAGGCAGTACAAATCGGCGGTCCCAGCGGTGGTTGCCTCACTCGCGAACACTTGGATCTACCACTTGATTTCGACTCCCTCGGCTCGATCGGAGCCATGGTGGGATCCGGTGGAATGGTTGTGATGAACGATAGCACATGCATGGTGGAAACCGCCCGCTACTTCATGACTTTCACTCAGCACGAATCCTGCGGAAAGTGTGTCCCTTGCCGAGAAGGGACACGGCAGATGCTGGAGATATTGGAAGATATCACCAAAGGTGAAGCAGACGAAGAAAGCCTGGAACTCTTGAAGGAAGCAGGACAAGCCGTGAAGCTTACATCCCTGTGTGGTTTGGGCAAGACTGCCCCCAATCCCGTTCTCTCCACGATGCGCTATTTTATGGACGAGTATGAAGCACACGTAAAAGCGAAGTATTGTCCCACAAAGACTTGTAAAGCCCTCAGTCCCATCAGCATAGATCCCGCTCTTTGCCGGGGCTGCACATTGTGTACACGGGTTTGCCCTGTTGGAGCCATCTCTGGTGAGGTTAAAAAGCCGCATGCTATCGATCCTATGGTCTGCATCAAGTGCGGAGCCTGTATTGCCACCTGCAAATTCAAAGCCATCAGCTAATCAGGAGATTAAAATGGAAAGATATGTATATATAAATGACCGTCCCGTACTTTGGGAAGACGAGAAAAATATCCTTGAACTGGCGCGTAAGGCGCATATCGATATCCCCACTTTTTGCTATCATAGCGAGCTGAGTCTGTATGGAGCATGCAGACTGTGTATGGTAGAAGTTGAGGGACGCGGTTTGGTGACATCATGTTCCACCGCACCTTTTGAAGGTATGAGAATCAAAACTCATACCGAGCAAATATTGAAACTACGTAAAACGATCGTGGAGATGCTGCTGGCAAACCACGATCAGGAATGCCCAAAATGCTCTCGTGCTAGCGATTGTAAGCTTAGAGATATTTCAAACAGACTAAACATCGATAAGGTACGCTTTCGCAAAACAAGGCAAGCAAAACCGAAAGATCTGGGTAGCGAAAGTCTAGTGAGAGATCCCAATAAATGCGTCCTCTGCGGTGATTGCGTGCGATTCTGCAGTGAAATACAAGGAATCGGTGCCATAGACTTTGCCGCTCGGGGACAAAATGTGAATGTAGCTGCAGCTTATGGCAAAAGCTTAGCTCAGGTAGATTGTATTAATTGCGGACAGTGCGCTGCTGTGTGCCCCACGGGTGCAATTGTGGTAAAAAGTCATATTTCTCAGACCTGGAAAGCCATTCACGATCCCTCAAAGACAGTTGTTGCCCAGATCGCACCGGCTGTACGAGTTGCTCTTGGTGAGATGTTCAACCTTCCCGCCTGCGACAATACTACGGGCAAAATGGTTGCTGCCATGCGCATTATCGGTTTTGATCATATCTATGATACTGCTTTTGCAGCGGATCTCACAGTAGTGGAAGAAGCCAATGAATTCATCGCCCGCAAGACCAAAGGAGAACAACTACCTATCTTCACATCCTGCTGTCCTGCTTGGGTGAAGTATGCTGAACAGAGCTATCCGCAGTTGTTGGGAAATCTTTCCAGTTGCCGTTCTCCCCAACAAATGTTTGGATCTATTGCAAAAGAGCGTTTGCCGGAAATGCTGAAAGTGGATAAAAAGGACTTGATTGTAGTATCCATTATGCCTTGTACTGCCAAAAAGTACGAATGCAAGCGTCCTGAATTCACTCATGATGGCATTGCAGATGTAGATATTGCTCTAACCACTCAGGAACTAGGCAAAATGATCAAGGAAGCCGGTATAGATTTTGATGCATTGGAACCGGAATCCATGGATCTGCCCATGGGCTTTGCTACAGGAGCAGGAATGATATTTGGCAATAGCGGTGGTGTGTCCGAAGCGGTTCTGCGATATGCTGCCGACAAATTCTCCATCCCGGTACCGGAAAACATCGTTCTGCAGGAAGTGCGGGGCGATTCCGGAGTACGTGAAGCCATTCTGGCAGATGGCAATCTGAAGATGGCCGTAGTATATGGAATAAAGAATGCTCAGCAGCTGTGCGATCGGATCCTTGCGGGAGAAGCAAAATACGATATCGTGGAAGTGATGGCCTGCCCTGGCGGATGCACTGGAGGAGCAGGACAACCCATCGTGATGGATCGTAATAAACGCAAGGAACGTACTACAGCCCTATATCACGCAGATAAAACCATGCCCATGCACAGAGCTCAGGACAACCCCTTTATCAACGAACTCTATGAGACTTTGCTGGACAATCCTAATAGTCACAAGGCTCATGAATTGCTGCACACTGCATACAAGCATCGTAAGCGTATTGATGACGCTGAATTATCTTTCTCTGGTATAGGTAGTGAGGATCGCTGCAAAATAAGAGTATGTGTGGGAACATCATGCTACCTCAAAGGCTCTCAGGACATCCTGGCCAAAACTCTGCAAATGGTGGAAGAAAACGCCTGGGGAAGCCATTTCGATATCGCCGCCACTTTCTGCAGCGAAAAATGCGATAAAGGCCCCAATGTGAGAATCGGCGACGAAGTGATCCACAAAGCCACTCTTGAGCAAGTCAAAAATCTCATCAGCAAAGAAGCGGAAAAGAGACTAAAATGAAGAAGATCCTGATCTGTATGGGGAGCTCGTGTTTTGCCCGTGAAAACAGAGATAACCTCCGTGTGATCGAGGAGTTTCTCAAAAATCACGGGATACTCGATAGTGTGCATATCGAAGGCTCGCTCTGTATGGGGCAATGCCATCGGGGACCAAACATTACCATCAACGGCAATGAATACCACGAAGTACGTGGAGAGGAATTGCCGGAGATACTCAGGAAAGAACTAATAGAACTATGAACAGACCGATTTACACCGAAAAAACACAATGTCAGGATTGTTATAAATGCGTCCGGGAATGCCCGGTTAAGGCTATCCGGGTAGTGGACGGCAGCGCTCAGGTAATGCCTGAAGCGTGTATCCTCTGCGGTCGCTGCACGGAAGTATGCCCAGTGGGAGCTAAAAAGATCAGGGATGATCTGGGATTGGCAATGCAGTTGCTGGAAGACAAGAAGCAAGTGTATGTGTCTCTTGCTCCATCTTTCAGAACAGAGTTCAATGGAATGAATGAAGCAAAACTGATCGGGGCTATCCGTAGCCTTGGTTTTGCCGGTGTGTCGGAAACAGCATTGGGAGCGCAGGTGGTGTCATCTGCCTGCGCTCAATTGCTCCGTGAGAAAGAAAACCCGCTGATGATATCTTCCGCATGTCCCAGCATGATCCACCTCATTGAACAATATTATCCGGATCTGGTTCCTTACATAACTCCTGTTTCTTCTCCTCTGCAAGCTCATTGCAAGCTCTTGAGAGAAGAGTATGGGAAAGACATCGGTATCGTGTTTATCGGGCCCTGTATCGCCAAAAAGAACGAAAGCACAGACAGCTTTGATGTCGCTCTCACTTTTGTAGATCTGAGAAGATGGTTCAATCTGAATATTATCAATTGGGACGAGGTTTCTCTTGAAGATGGCTTTGTTCCAAAAGCTGCTGAAGAAGGCGGATTGTATCCTATAGACGGTGGTATGGCAGAAGGCATCAGGTACTTTGGCGTTTCGGAAGATACTTTATTTATGAGCTTCTCCGGGGTCGGGGAGATAATAGAGGCTTTTGATGAAATCAATACCCAGGGTTTTAACCACCCGGTATTTGTGGAAGCTTTAGCCTGCGTTGGCGGTTGCGTTAACGGCCCGGGAGTAAGCAAAAGAGGATCGATAGCTCAGAAACGTTATAAAGTGCAGACTCTTACACCACCAGCTCCTCCATTGCGAGATATGAAATTTCTGGATATAGAGAAGACTTTTCATGAGAGAGAGATAAAGAAATGTGCTCACGACAAGCAGGAGATAGCAGCTGCATTGTTAAGAATCGGGAAAAAGCGTGTAGAAGAAGAGCTTAATTGCGGTGGTTGCGGATACAACACTTGCAAAGAATTTGCCTGCGCTTTAATCGAAGAGAAAGCCGAACCCGCAATGTGCGTATCCTACCTGCGCAAACTCGCTCAAAACAAAGCTACTGCTCTGATCAAAGCTATGCCTTCTGGTGTAGTGATCGTTGATGAAAACCTGAAGATCATAGAAAGTAACGACCGCTTTATCAAGATCATCGGTGGAGACGCCAGCATCATCTCCGAAGCTGACCCGAATCTGGAAGGGGCATATTTAGAACGCCTGGTGGATTTCCACGAACTCTTTGCAGAAGCTCTCAGAGAAGGAACGGAAGTAAAGATTACGGACATCCGCAGAAACGGGCGTATCATTCGCTTAACCCTCTTCTCCATCCAAAAGCATCTAGTTCTGGGTGGGATTCTGCAGGACATCACCGAACCGATGATTCAAAGCGAACAGATTATCGAGAAAGCAAACGAGGTAATGAAAAAAAACCTCACTACAGTGCAACAGATTGCTTTCCTACTGGGAGAAAACGCCGCTGACAGCGAAGTGTTGCTCTCATCAATCATCCAGAGCTTTGCAGACAAGGATTCGGTAAAGTGACTTCATACTTTTTGGAAGTTGACCACTTTCATATCTGTAAAAGCGGTTATCTCTCCTGCGGAGACACTTTCTACAGCATAAAAAATGAGAATGGTATTATATGTGTGCTTGCAGATGGTTTGGGAAGCGGAATCAAAGCCAGCGTGCTTTCCACGCTTACCACCACAATGGCCGCAGGATTTATGTCCTCGAAAGTTGATATCAAGCGCGCTGCGGAGATCATCCTGGAAACACTCCCCGTATGCTCATATAGAAAGATAGGATATAGTACCTTTACCATCATAGAGGCCAGCAATAGCGGTCACATCAGGGTTATTGAGCACGACAATCCACCCTATGTGTTATTGAGAGATGGCAACAGCTTTCCAGTGGAAAAACAGGAGATACCTATCAAGACCTTCCGCAAAAGCCACTTATACTATTCAGAACTGGACCTTTTGCCCGGCGACAGAGTAGTGTATTTCTCTGATGGCGTCACTCAATCCGGAATGGGACTACCTCACCTCCCCTTGGGATGGCAGGAAAGCGGAGTTGAAAAGTATCTGGAGAAGCTGCTCAAAGAAAGCCCTGCCATATCTGCCAGTGAGATATCTCGCAGAGTCACTTTTAAAGCGCGGGAATATGATGGAAACAAGGCAGCAGACGACATTAGTTGTGCCGCTCTCTATTTGCGTAATCCGCGTAGAACAATGCTTGTTACTGGCCCTCCCTACAAGAAGGAACATGACAGCACATTGGCAGAAATCGTAAGCAGCTTTGATGGCAGAAAACTGGTTTGTGGAGGTACGACTGCTGCAATCCTTTCCCGGGAGTTGAAGACACCCATAAAGGTGAATCTCAAAGAAATCAGGACCAATTCTGATGTGCCTCCCAGTGCCGAGATGAAGGGCTTCGATCTGGTGAGTGAGGGTACGATCACATTATCCCGCTGTCTCAGCGCTCTGCAAGATGGCCTCTCTCCGGACAAGATGCCGAATAACGCTGTCAAACGCTTGATTACAATCCTTTTGGATAGCGATATCATTGAATGCGTGGTGGGTACCAAGATCAACGATGCTCATCAAGATCCCGCTCTTCCCAAAGACCTGGAAATCCGCAGAAACTTGATGAAGCAATTCTGCAAAGTACTGGAAAGGAAGTATATGAAATCAACCAGGATCGTTTTCATATAGATCCTGAAAGGTTTATAGAAAGTTAGCTTCCCTAGTGCCTGAAGATAATTGCTATTTCCCTCTGTGCGCTTTCTGGGGAATCCGAAGCATGAGCCCCGTTATCCGTAATACCATCGCCATACAGAGCCCGAATAGTACCCGGTTTCCGCTTTTCGGGAATCACATCTCCAATGATCTCTCTGAGCAGATGGATAGCGTTCTCTCTTTCCAAGAGCAAGGCAACCGTATCTCCCGAACACATAAAGCTCTCCAACCGGGGATAGAAGTCCTTGTTCAGATGATCCGCATAAAAGAGCCGGCAAAGCTGTTCATCAAAGCGGAATAGTTTGATGTTCAATATATTAAAGCGATGTTCCTCAAGTATGCTGATGATGTGCCCAACATGGTGATGGGCAACTGCGTTTGGTTTTATCAGAAAGAGACTGCGCTCGATCATCTCTTTACGTATATGGTCTCTACATAATCCAGAGCAGCAACTTTAATTGAGATGTCGCGGTTTAAAACCTGACTCATTTTGACTTTATGGAGCAGAATCTCGGTCCAGATTTCAAAGACTTCGCCGGCTTTAAAATCCTGACCCGTATATAGCTTCAGCATATCCGGATAGAATTCATCCCGATCGGAATCGACCCGCGCGATCACGAGCTTTTGGGAATCTGCACAGAGGTCATATTCTTTATGCCGGATGTCTATCACGGCATAGCCCAGCTTCAAGAGGTTTTCAAAATTGATCTGTAATTCAGCGTTGTTCAGCATCTTCGGAACTCCCGTTTAAATTTTCTCGACAGATTTGCATCTGCTTGATTTATTGGTATCCAAACTGAATTCCTTCTGCTTTACGTCAAGTAGAATTTCAGAAAAAACTACCATATGGAGTTAGGATGTCCTCTTTCCAGATGCTAAGCGATTATGTGCCCGCCGGTGATCAGCCCCAAGCCATTGATGAACTTGTAAGCGGAGTACAAAACGGCAAACAGTTTCAAGTGCTTTTAGGGGTTACAGGTAGCGGAAAAACCTTCACCATCGCCAATGTGATACAGAAGCTGAATCGCCCCACTTTGGTGCTCTCGCACAATAAAACCCTGGCCGCTCAGCTTTACGGTGAATTGAAACAACTATTCCCGGATAACGCTGTGGAGTACTTTATCTCCTATTACGACTATTATCAACCCGAAGCCTATATCCCAGGAAAAGACATCTATATAGAAAAGGACTCGGATATCAACTCCGAGATCGAGAAGCTAAGACTAAGGGCTACCATGAGCCTGATGGAACGCCGTGATGTGATTATTGTAGCTTCTGTGTCCTGCATATATGGCCTGGGTGTGCCCGAAGAGTATCGGGAAGCGCTGATCCGCCTGAAAGTAGGAATGCGGATGGAGCGGGAAGAATTGCTCAAAAAGCTCATTACGGCTCATTATTCCCGCAACGACATCGCATTCGAACGTGGAGCTTTCAGAGTCCGTGGAGATACCGTAGATATATATCCCGCCTATCTGGAGCACTGTTTGCGGGTGGAATTCTTTGGTGATGAAATCGTGAATCTGGAAAAGCTCCATCCCATATCATACAAGAGTTTGGGTGCGGTCGAGGAGTATCCGGTGTATCCCGCCATACACTTTATCATGAACGAGGATAAAATGGCGCAAGCATTGCACAACATTGAGTCCGAAATGAATCAGCGTGTACAATACTATCTGGACAATCAACGTTATGTGGAAGCAGACAGATTAAAACAACGCACCATGTTCGACATCGAAATGCTGCGTGAACTTGGCTTTTGCAGCGGCATCGAGAACTACAGTCGCCACCTCACGGGATCAGCAGCCGGAGAACCTCCAAACTGCCTTCTGGATTACTTCCCGAAAGACTTCCTCTTTGTGATCGACGAATCTCACGCAACCATACCCCAAGTTCATGGTATGTACGGCGGAGATTTCACACGCAAGAAGAACCTCATCGAATACGGTTTCAGATTGCCCTCTGCGTTTGATAACAGGCCGCTACGCTTTGATGAATTTGAGACCCATCTCAACAATGTGATCTTTGTCTCTGCCACTCCTTCAGCCTATGAATTGGAGAAGACGAACGGTGAGATCGTTGAGCAAGTGATTCGCCCCACAGGTCTCACAGATCCGGAAATTGAGGTAAAACCCATCAAGAATCAGGTGGATGACCTCATAGCGCAATCCAAGGAACGAGTGGCAAAAGGTCATAAAGTCTTGGTGATGACTCTCACAAAGCGTATGGCAGAAGACCTCAGCACATATCTGAACAAAGCCGGAGTGCGTAGCAAATACCTCCACAGCGATATAGACAGTATTGGCAGAGCGAAATTGATCCGAGAATTGCGTTTGGGAGAATTTGACGTCCTGGTGGGAGTTAATCTCTTGCGCGAAGGGCTTGATCTGCCTGAAGTATCTTTAGTAGCCATTCTGGACGCCGATAAAACCGGTTTCCTGCGTTCTGCCCGATCCTTAATCCAAATCTCCGGCAGAGCTGCCCGTAATGTTGAGGGTAAGGTAGTATTCTATGCCGATGTGATTACCGATGCTATGCAACATACCATCGACGAGACCAACCGAAGGCGCAAAAAACAACTGGCTTACAACCTTGAACACGGTATTACTCCTACTACCATCATGAAAACTGTAGAACAGATCATGCAATCAACCGCAATCGCAGAAGGCTACGAAAAGAAAGAAGAAGATGTAGATCAAAAGCCCCAAAAAGAAGAATTCCAAGAGTATCTGGATCTGGATTCGGTATCCAAAGTACTGGAACTATTGAAAAAAGAAATGCAGAAAGCCGCTGCAAACTTGGATTTTGAACGTGCTGCGGAGTTGAGAGACAGAATCTGGGAATTGCAAAATTACAGTACCAAACCTGAATAACGAACTCAGTACCGACGAAAAACGGGATGCCCCAGGTAGTTATGATGCCTTGCTTAATCCTGTATGCTGAGAGATAATGATGCTGCAGCTACGGCACTTTCTTTCCGCTCTTCTTGAAGCTGAGTTGAACGGGATATAAGGCAGTTATCAAGCAGTGGTCACTCGATGATAACCCGATGATATCTGCATCGTCACCCGGTAATTCAAAGGGATAGACACGGCATTGGAGATGTGTTCTGTGAGGGAAATATTGGTAAGCTTACAGCATCTATGAATATCTGGAAAAATGAGAAAAGCAGAACCGAAGCTCTGCCTTTCTTTTTGGTTGTCAAAATGTTAAGTATTACTTTTTGACAGCGTCTTTCAGTTTTTTACCCGCTTTGAAAACAGGAACTTTTCGTGCCGGAATCTTCAAAGGAGCTTTGGTTTTGGGATTGATGCCTTTACGAGCTTTGCGGTGTGCAACGCTGAAAGAGCCAAAACCAACCAGAGAAACCTTTCCGCCCTTTTTAAGGGTCAATGTGATTCCTTCAAGAACGGATGCAAGTGCAAGACCGGCTACTTTTTGGGTTACGCCGGCATCGGACGCGATCTTTTTAACTAATTCATCTCTGCTCATTTTACCTCCTCTTGTAGTTTAGATAAGCGTTAGAGATATTTCAAAGTATAGAGAATGCACTCTTATAAATTCTGTCAACCAAAAAAATCCGTTTGTAGCCTTGATTTGAGGCCGATTTGCCCGATTCGGGGCTTACAAATATACATATAGTATTGCAAGACATTCACATAGGTAGTGTTCAAAATAATACACAAATATCCCTATTTTTTTTCAAGTCAAGGCTCTAGCCCCTATTTTTAAGTTGACAGAATCACCTCATTATAGATGATGCGCATAGAAAAAAAACTGGAGGATTTAATGGTGAAACACAGAATTCCCGCTCTTGTCGCTCTAATGGTTTTGATACTTGTGAGCGCTTGCTCCTCAAATAAACAAATTGAAGTGGAACCTGAACCGACGAGAAACCCCCTTGTTCTTGCACGAGAAGCGGCCGCTGTCGGCGCAGAAAACTATGAAGGTGGCATGTTTGAGGCTGCAATAATGTCTTTTAATGAAGCGATTGAGCTCTTTACTGAAGCTGCTCCTACTGCATCCCCCGGCGATTCCATAGCTCAAAACATCGAAAGCATGCAGCTCAACATCGCAAAAACACATGTTGATCTGGCCTATGAAAGCATCGAAGCCAGCATGTATAATGAAGCCATCCAACACTATGAAACCGCTCTGAATATCTACAAAAATCATGAACCAGTACGCATCAGCCAAACAGAACTGGACGACTATGTGAAAGGAGCGCTAAACAACCTCGCAATCGCATCCAAGAGTTCACACAAGTTTGAAGCTGCATTGGGTTATTACGACCAGCTTCTGGAAATGGATCCCAACAACGCCGACGTCCTGAATGCCAAGTTCTTCTTACTGAAGGATGATATCAAAGACAACGCTCGCGCTTTTCAGGTTTTGGAAGATTATGCCACTGTGTCCAACGATGCTTCTGCCTACATCATGTTAGCCGATGGTTATGCTCAAGCCGGCGACATCGAACAGGCAGAGAAAGCATATCTTAAAGCCGAAACTTTGCGTTCGGATGCTGACACATTCACCCGCATTGCCAATTTCTATAGGGCAAACAGCCAATGGGAGAAAGCAAATATCTATCTTGAGAAATTAGTTGCAACCCAACCTGAAGCATCTATCCTGGCAGTGGTTTATTCCCAGATCGGCCAGAACTATAATAAGTTAAACAACCGTAACAAAATGATAGAATACCTGGAAAAATCCGTGAATATCAATCCTGATCCCCGGATTGCCCTTTCCATAGCCGGACACTATAACAGTGTAAAGAACTGGGGTAAGGTTATTCAATACAGCACCATCGTGTTAAACTCAGAACCCAACAACTCTGATGCCCGTATACTGCGTGGTATCTCCTACTATCAGCAAAAGAACAATACTGCAGCTAAAGCCGATTTAGAAAGACTCACGTCTGATCCCAAATACGGGAACCAAGCTCAGGCTATCCTGAAGGCAATTAAGTAATAAACACAAAGCTATAGGCGGGCGGAATGCGTTTTCGTCCGCCGATTTTTTAATATGAAGAAACTAAAGACGGACGGATCAATCAAGGCTATATACCAAAGTCGCGAAGGCACGAAAGTATCGCGACCGATTGTGGGTGCAATAGTCCCCGCCGGCTTCCCTTCACCTGCCCAAGACTATATTGAGGGCATGCTCGATATATCTGAGCATCTTATCCGCCATCCTTCTTCTACTTTCTTTATGTATGCAGACGGCTATTCCATGATCGGTGCAGGTATTCAACCCGGTGATCTCTTGATAGTTGACCGCTCCATAGAAGCTCAATCCAACAGCATAATCATTGCAATTGTGGATAATGAGCTTACGCTAAAGAGGTTGCGGATTGAGGACGGACAATACTGGTTGATCCCCGAAAATGAGGAATTCCAACCCATTCATATCGACGAGGAGATGGATTTCATCGTGTGGGGAGTTGTTACTTTTGTAATCCACCAGCTTTGATGTTACGTGCATTTTGTCTCACTACCATATATATAACGCTACTTTTTGTACCTCTGTATGGTTCTGACTATTCCTTCCAGGAAAACATCAGCCTGGTGCCCACCCAAGACACATACAAACTAAGCCATGCAAACATAGTATCGCTTTCCGAGAGTGTAAGCGGAGATTCCCTATCCTATGTAAAGGATATTGATTACAAATTCGATTACAAAGCCGGCAAGCTGACATTGCTAGAGCCCATAAATAGCTCACATCTTTCTGTGAGCTATCTGATTATCCCTCCCAAACTTGCAACACAACGCAGACTTTATGAGAGAATTGCAATTCAAGACACCATAAAGATTGTAAGAAAGCAAAACAACCGAGATTGGTTCTCGTCCAATAGCAAGCTCGACATCAGCGGCAGCAAAACATTCTCGCTCAGCTTTTCCGAAACCGGAGAAACAGATTTGCTGCAATCTCTGTATGTGAATCTAAATGGTGAAATTTCCAAAGAGGTAAAGATAAATGCCCAGCTCTCAGATAGTCAGAGTAAACTTAGTCCCGAAGGAGACAGCAAGGAGCTCTCGAGCTTGGATCAGGTGTTCGTGAGAGTCTATGGCAAAAAGTGGGAATTGGGGATGGGCGACCTTGATCTGCAGTACACAAACAGCCGTTACTTGAATTATCAGACCAAACTGGAAGGTATTGCTGCGTCATACTCCTCGGAACATGAATTATCAGCGGCATTCAGTGCAGCAAGCGGTAAACGCGCTTTTATGCAGATAAGCATAATTGATGGCAAGCAGGGGCCATATTATCTAAGCGCAAACTCCACTCAACGCAGTTTCATAGTTGTTGCTGGAACTGAACAAATCTACGTTGACGGTGTACAATTGGATCGCGGGAGTGATTACTACATAGATTACAGCGAAGGCTCCGTAATGTTCCGTCGCATCGTAAGTTCCTTGAATTCCGTAAATGTCTGGTTCCAGTATTCGGATGAGAATTACAAGCAGTCGAATTACTACAGCAGCTCAAAGCTCAATCTCCTGCCTGGTCTCAGTATCAGCCATCACATGGTTCATCAGGTAGATTCAAAGGATAATCCGCTTTTATTTAGCTTCACCGATGCCGATCTGGACAGCCTTAATGCAGCCGGAGATGGAATGGTAGTAACAGATGGAGTGATGGAGACCGAGCCCGGCAGCGGCAATTATATCCTGCTATACGACGGTATTGGCAATCCTTACTATGAATATGCCCCAGGAGATTCCAGCGCTATATACAACGTCGTATTTAGCTATATGGGACCGGGAAACGGTGATTATGAAGAGTATTCTGTGGGCAGATACCGATACGTGGGAGCAAATCTCGGCTCTTGGCAAGCGGTTAAGACCATCATTGCCCCTGCCACCCGCAGTAACATCGAGCTGAGTATAAATTACCAAGGTGACTACCTGGGTAGTGGAATTGACGGTTTATATAGCTACAACGATGCAAACACTCTTTCCTCCAAAGATGATCATGACAACTCAGCGGGTATCGTCTCAGCATGGCTGGCCTTATCCAATCCGGATCAGCCCTTTAGGGCAAAACTTGATGCCAGCCACAGATTTGCCAATACCTATAGATTTGGTAGCGATGGTGCCCCCGAACAGGATTTTGCTGCTCTGGCCGATGGCGATTCCCTTCAAATGAGCAATATCGATCTGAGTATGGCATACATCGGAGACTTCTTCAAACCGGATTTGCTGATACGATATCGGGAGCTCAGTTCACGTTACACGCAAAGAGCCATCCGCTTTTCTTCAGACAGCCCCGCCCGCGCTTGGTTGCCGTATTTGAAATTGAGAAACACAATATCAGATCAAAAGGGCAAGCAGAGCAGCATGTTGATGTATCATAGCGCAGACATTGGTTGGAGATATGGACTAATGGGACTTAGCCTGGCAGGGCTGTACTCCAGTTTTGAAGAAGAAGACACATCACTACCGGGCACGAGATTGATGAGATGGCAACCGACATTTGATGTAAATAATAAGAACCATTTGACCACATTATCCTATACTGAAGACATAAACAGTATAAAAGTTAATGATTGGCAAGAAATCAATTCCCAACAGACCTACATGATGAGACACAGTAGCAATTTTGAAAAGCACAGATTGGATATGGATTACAGCCATCGCATCATCCACAATCGTACCAGTGAAACCAATCCCAAGAGCAATTACGATCTGTTTGCTTTCCGCTCCAGCCACAATCTCTTTAAAGGCGCTTTCAATCTCTTTGGAAATTATCAATTGAACCAAACAGAGTTTTATCCCAAAATCCGTGACTTGGTATGGGTGGGCACAAGTCAGGGTATATACGACAGCACAGGAGTTGTGGTGGACGATGGTGAATATATATACGAGTACATCACATCTCCCACAGGAAGCCTCTCATCCGAGATTTCAGCGACCGCAGGTTTGTACTTGAAACCCGGGCTGTATCTTAAATCTCCTTTATGGCAACGAATTCATAGCGATATCTCGGTAAGTGCCAATGAACAACGCGACCAGGGAGCCGCGTGGCAAAGCTACCTCTTTCTACCAGATCATTCATATAACGATGATACTATATATGGTCGCAGGGCTCTCATACAGAACTTATGGTTGGATTTGTACCGTGGGCGCATATTGACAAATCTCAGCCTGGAACGAAACCGAAGCATGGATCAACGCTATCAAGATAATGAGCGCATGAGCGATAATAAAGAGCAACTCCAATTTGACTTTCGGGATTTCTATGATGTGAACACTCGCATCGCCCTGGCTCACGAACAGCAGAACGAAAGCCGCTATCAATCTGAAACCAATCTCTGGAAAACCTCTGTCCTTACAGAAAAGATACTGAATCCGCAGAGTACAATCCAAGTGGAAAGTGGATACCAAAACGAAGAGGGGAAGCAACAACAACAGATTGATACCTACAGCCTGAAGCATATATATCTATCCAGTTCCCTGCGTAGTGTCTTCATGCAGAAATACCGGATTACCATGAGCTTCAGCCTCGGTTACAATCATCGGGAAGGTAATGCCTTTCTGCTGTTTCTGCCTCAGAAACGAGAAGGCTGGCTGGCAGACGCAAATCTGTCCATTATATATAGGATAAACGACTTCAGCTCATTCAGTTTGGAATACCGGATGGGAAAATATCCCGATGACGATGCCAAACACAATCTTAAGCTGGAGTTTAAAGCGGAGTTGTAGGATGCCTTTTTCGATCAGTCCCTTGGATTTTGTTATTGTGCTGCCCTTTATTTTCCTGGCAGGCCTCATTGATGCAATTGCGGGAGGCGGCGGGTTGATATCCTTGCCTGCCTATTGGAGCGTGGGGATACCTCCGCATATGGCTTTGGGAACAAATAAGTTCTCTTCTTGCTGTGGAACTTTTTTTGCCACTTCCAGATATTTCAGGGCCGGCATGATTGATATCCCAGTAGCCCTGTTGAGTGCCTGCATGGCACTATTGGGGTCTTGGATGGGAGCCAGTACCGCTCTTATCGTATCAGCAAAATTCTTGAACTATCTGCTTATCGTCCTCATCCCTGCGATTACCATCGTCACTCTGATCCGCAAACAACTGGGCTTTCAGGACAAAGCTGATCTGTTGAAACTGGAATACAGACTGGCTCTGGGTTCTGTTGCAGGATTGGTGATCGGTTTCTACGATGGCTTTTTTGGTCCGGGTACGGGTACTTTTCTGATCCTCATCTACTCGACTTTGCTCCATTATGATTTTGTGCGGGCAAACGGTATCACAAAAGTAGTGAACCTGGCTTCAAATGTAGCCGCTCTTATCACTTTTGCCAAAGCCGGAGTAATCTATTATCCGCTGGCAATACCTGCAGCCATTTGTGGAATTGCTGGAAATCTCATCGGATCACACATGGTGGTGTTGCGAGGTAACAAACTCATCAAACCGGTCTTCATCCTGGCCTTAATCTTGTTACTGGGAAGAGTATTGTACAATGTAATCGATTAGATTATTGTGCTTGAACTAGGGTTATACCAATACCATCAATCGGTTTGATGAGGTTATCTGATCGATCCAGCTTTCTATATAACATTTGTGATGTTACGAGAGCTTCTATCAGTCAATAAGATAGCTTCAGATGTTAAACAGCTTTCAGAATTTGCACCTAGTTTGTTGATCTTTATACACTAGCGAACTTAGATAAATAGGAATTGACCTTATCCCCGAAATTTACACCAGCAGAAGAGTGACACATGGGTCAGCAACAGCCGTTTTTTCTGATCAAAAATTTCCCGCTTTACAGCAGGAGCTTGTCGGGAGAATTTGTTGCTCAGAAAAAACTTAAGAAGATATGGAGCGATCAATGCGTAGCAGATTCACTCACACTCAGATCCATCAAATTCTCAGAGAGGCAGACATGGGGATGGAAGTCAAGGAGTTATGTCGTAAACACGGCATCAGTCGGAACACCTTTTACAACTGGAAGAACAAATATGGTGGCTTGACGCCCAGCGACGCCAAACTCAAGCATGATTTAGAGATTGAGAATCGCCGTTTGAAGAAGATGGTGGCAGAGCGAGACCTTGAGATTGAAGCGATGAAGGAGCTTCTCTCAAAAAAATGGTAAGTCCCCAGCAGAAACAAGCGGCTGTTGGGGATTTAAGGGATCAAGGCTTGAGCAAGAGAAAATCCTGTGAGCTGGTGCAGCTTGAGCGCAAAGAGCTCTACTATGAGAACAAGCAAAGCGAGGAGAACCGTTTGATAACAGAGTACCTGAAAGAGATCGCTTACCAGTATGTTCGTTGGGGTTTACCCCGCATGGTAAGTGTTGTCCGAGCCAAGTTTGGTAAGGTCAATCATAAGCGGATCAGGCGTTTGTACTGCGAAGCTCGATTGCAGGTTCCCAAGCGACCGAGAAAGCACGTCAAATACAGGAGCAAGCCATTGGTGCAGGCAGAATATCCTAATCATCGCTGGTCAATGGATTTTGTCTCAGACAGCTTTCTTGGCGGCAGACGCTTCAGAGTACTAAATATAATCGATGACTTCACTCGGGAAATTATTTTCCAGGTGGTAGATACCTCCATTTCAGGTCACAGAGTTGCCAGAGCATTATCGGAGATAGGGCAGTTTCGGACTTTGCCTCAATTCATAGTATGCGATAATGGACCTGAGTTTCGCAGTTCAATTATGTTCAAATGGTCCCAGGATAACAACGTAGAGCTAAGATTTATTGCCCCCGGAAAACCTCAACAGAATGCCTTTGTGGAAAGCTTTAATGGTAAATTCCGAAAAGAATGCCTTGACTTAAATTCATTTGTAAATCCAATTGAAGCCAGAGACGTGATAAGCAAATGGCGGGTTGATTATAATTACAATCGCCCCCACAGCTCACTAAACTTCCTACCTCCGGCAAAATACAGAGAAAACTATGAAAACAATGTCGATAAGAAACGTGTCACTTTACAAGTGGTGTAAAAAATGGGACAGGGTCAATACGGATGCATAAGGATGCGACAGATTTTAGGGTTGACAGAATTCAACTTTACAAA
>JALOBM010000125.1 GCA_023228285.1 Candidatus Cloacimonadota bacterium
TATCATCACCAATTTCTTTAACTGCTACAATAAGTAATTCTTGCAACAATTTAATTGTTTTCTTCTGGTCAGAATCTCCAGTAGTACAATCAGCAGAAATAACGTTGCACGACGTTGACTGCCATACTGGTAACACAAGAATCAGGAGTCCACGACCAATAGCAGATGAGCTAATGTTATGTCAGAGATACTATGAAAAGAGCTATAATTTTGATGTGAAACCTGGCACAAACGATACGTCTGGATCAGAATTTAGTCAGATTTTCACAGGTTCTGTTCTGTCATGCCCAACAATGACTTATAAAGTCACAAAAAGAGTTGCCATAAAACCAACAATCTATTCTGCCGATGGCGCAATAAACAATTTTGGTGAATACGATACCAGTATGGCGTGGGTTGCGAATCGATTGGCGTCAGGTATCGACTACTCAGGGCAAAATATGTCGCAGGTTTATAGTAATGGTACATTTACCATTGGCAATATTTCACGATGGCATTGGACAGTTGACGCGGAGTTATAATGTCAGCAATCACAATAGACATTGGTTTAACTGGACTAACAAATGTGATGGCACTGCCATATAGCGCCGATCTCACACAAGTATGGAATGGCACTAGCCTTGTGTCTATTGATTCAGCAGCGCCAGTTTTTATAAATATGACTGAAGTCTTAGTTAATTCAGTTGGGAGCGGAAACTATAAAGCCGAGCTACCAGCAGCATTAGAGACTATAAGTGATAACGATGGTCTTTGGATCTCGATATATAATGCTGGAACTACACCAAAAACAACAGATCCATTATATGGTTATATTCCACCATCATGTCAATCTACATTAATTAAGGCTGTCACAGACGCGATTGCTAAATTAGAGATCAATATTGACCCATGTGATTTGAAGCGTGCTTTAGCCGGCGCAAATATACAACCAACACGAGTAGTTTTTGGCCCATGTCAGACAGCAAAGTCATCTAAATGCTCAGGTAGTTAGTGCGGTTTTTTGACGCAATAACTTCACAAGACAGCTACCTAAATCCATAAAGTAATCGTGTTCTGCTGCAGCACCAATGCATTCAATACCAAGTTTGTTGAACGCAGATAGATCGGGTTTTGCACCTTTCGGTATAGCACCAGCTATTGTCGTGCCATCAATTAAATCGAATTGTTGCATAAATTGCATAAAATATGGGCCAGGTATTGGTATGTCACGCGAAAAATAAAATAGGTAGCGATTTTCTGCTATATTACTGACTTTGAAGAAATCAATTGTGTCGTCAATGACTAAGGTCTGGTTTGCACCTTCGAAGTTTAAATTACTTGTCTCTACATGATAGTACCAGACTTGTGCTGCTGGTAGATCATTATGTGGAATTTTAGTTAATTCAAATAGTCTCGATAACTGTATAGTACTAATCATATGATCAAAGTCTATTCTTTGGCCTCCCCATATGAGATAGTGATCACCAATTTCAGTTATGGTCTTTTTGCTATTGTCGATTAAATATTGGCTATATTTTTGTTGTAGGATGTGATATAGCTGATTTACTTTGATGTCATATATAAAATAATTGCCTCTTGATTTGATGCATGGTGCTGCTTGTGGTGGCACATCCAAACCGAACACTCTATTTAACCATGCATTGATAATAAAATCATCAGACTGTAGTAGATTACCTCCGAGAGAGTAAGATGTTTTATATATGAACGATATTTTGCCGCCGAAATGTGATATTAAATCATCTATTCTGTCGTCTCTGATAATAAAGTTATCAGCCAACGCTGGTCGAAAGCTATAAAACCTCGATCGCGAAAATGGTATAACAAGCCATTGATCGCCCAAAATTTCTTTGGCTAGTAGACCAACAACACCACTACCGAGTATCACTCCAGTCATGTTGCTCTCGACATTTTTTGTGCGACTGTAAGTGAATCACTTTCAGGTACGCTATTAATTGATGTTACAATTTCATCTAACTCACAACGATTGAGTTGCTTGCTATTGAATGGATTCACGAATGGATCTAATAGTACTGGCAACGGTGGTGCTACAACAGGCTTGCCAGTGCCACATTCGGAACATGATATGAATTTATAACCATATTTTTCAATTATATCAGCACCACCAACATATAGCCCAGCACAACAGAATGGGCACATAACAGAGAATTTTGATGGCATATCAAATATAAACTCGAAGGGTCTACCTTGGGTTTCTGCAGTCTTGTCATATGTTTGTGACGGCAACGCCACTACAAATGTAACAAGTTTATATTGATCTGCTTCTTCGCATTGCAAGACGTTTATTTGGTTTGTATTGTTTGTGATGACCATTCTTTATTTTCCTTATTGTTTTGGATTTCTGCAGCTCTATCTTTTAATTTCGTGAAAGCGTTAGCACATATCCACAACTCTAAATATTTATCATCTACGATTTTAGTAGATGGGCTCGTATTAATATCAACAGTAACGATCGATACACATATGTAGTAGCATGTGAAGGTGCCATTCATATGTACACCACTAAAATCACAAAATATTCCTCTTGGGCATGATCTGTTCTCTATGATTCTGCTTGGCTTATAACATTTTATCACTGTTGCTTTAATATCTTCCATGCAACGCTGGCAAATATCGAACGAATAAGTTAAAGCCCCAGGACGTGAAAAAGCCATTGAATTGTTCGTCACAATAACTTCTTTTGCGTCGAATGAGAAATATGTGAATTTCTCCGTAATATTCATATTACATTTATCGCAAATGATTCCGCGTTTATTTGGGGCTAACATGATGTGTCCTATAATTGATTTTAGTATTATTTACATATGGATTTAGAAGATTTTGATTGGGAAGCTGGTCCAGATTATCCTTATAGAGAACGAGAAATTATTTATAATTGGGATATAGGAATCATGGGTAAGACAGAAAGTTCATATGAGCGTAAGTTGAGAATGCTTAAACAATTAAGCTTATGCTGCAGTACTTGTACATGTTGTGAACTTGGTAGGAAAGATGCAGAGAGAAATGGTACTTGCCGCGACCCGCACGTACTATCTAACATGAATCCAACAAGGCTCATGATTGTCGGGCAAGGTCCAGGATGGGATGAAATAACCAAAGGAACACCATTTATAGGTGCATCTGGCAAGAATTTTGATGACGAACTAAAAAAGAATGGCATCGATCGATATCTATTTTATATTACAAATACCATTAAATGTTTTGTGGAAGGTAACGCCAAACCAAACTACCGCCAGGTCCAAAAATGTAAGCCTTTTCTTATGATGGAGATTGGTCTAATCAATCCATTACTAGTAATAACTCTTGGTGCATCTGCATTTGAAATATTGTGCCCCAGCGCTGGATACTCACAATCTCTCGGAACAATAACGAAAAGCGAAGAGTTTGGAGTTAAAGTGTTTGCGGCATACCATCCATCTCCACTAAATTTAGCAGATAGAGGTAGGCGTCTAGATTTTGAGCATCATATTGCAATTTTAGCGAAGCTAATAAAACGTATCTCGGCTACTGATGAGTAGCGTCTTCTATCTCTAGATTATATGGCACTAAACGATATACTGGCTTTCCACCACGAGTGCTTCTTTTCAAGAAATATTCATTACCTTTTTGACGTAATAAGCCTTTCATACGCATCATTAGTGACGATGGGTTTGTTACTGCTGGTGACGACACCTCAAGAAGCCTACTAATTTCTACAGGATCTTTTGATATTTCAGACAACAATAATTCATATGCCGCTTCAGTAGCCAGCGATTCTGGATCGGTTCTTCTAGGACCCTTAGCTTTTTCACTGGCGGCAGTCCTTATATTTTCGATAGTCTCTTCACTTAATTGACGAACATCTTCTGAAATAATTTTTTCAATCGGATCACCAAGATCGACTGATATGACATTTATTATCGACATATTTCACCTATGGTACGTAATTAAAAATTTTCTGTATTTGAATGTTGACACTTAAATACGAGAGCTATAGATGCAAAACAACAACTGTATAATATGTGGGGCCGACAAAGACATCACCACAGAGCTTGTAGTAACCATAGACGATAAAAAAGTCACTGTAAAAGTGTGCGCAGAACACGCAGATGATATAACACCCAAGGTTGCTAAAGCAGCATACTTAAAATGGAAATCTGAGCATGATGCTCAGATGGAGGCATTTCTAGCACAGGCTGCTGCACTTGGGATGGTCGTGGCACCGCAGAGTAGTGGGTTAGTAATTGCGACATCCCAAACTACAGAGAAAGCAAAACCACCGGCCACGCAAATTGTGAGTGAACTGCACGGAAGCAGAGAAGATGGAATATTACCATCTTCAGAAGTTGACAATATTATGCAAAGACGTGTATCTGGCATGTCGGGATCTATTGATGGTACAGGTGTCGAGAGACATAATGCATATAATCCTGAAGAATTTGCCAGTCAGCTTCCAGAAGGTGCCAGAGATGGACTAGTTAAAATGGAACTTGCTGAGGGCAGACATGGGACGCCATTAGCAATACCGGCAATTAGGCAAGATGGCCTTGGTACCACTAGAGTCAGAATATCTAA
>JALOBM010000126.1 GCA_023228285.1 Candidatus Cloacimonadota bacterium
GGAAAAGTGACTATTTCTTCGGTAAACCCTTCCAATGTGGCCGTCAGTATCGACATCAAATATCGTAATTCGACAAAGAATTCATCTCGGCCATCTTTATTTTGGTATATTGCAAAGGGTGTTTCTGGCATATTAAGCAGCAAGTCGGGTTGAGTACCGACTTGGTGTATTTCACCAAAAGGTGATTACAGTTATTATAGCACAAAGAATACCTTCAATTAATTATCGGCTCGTCTGATCCCACCCTTATGATTATTTTTGGTGATTCGCCACTTGCCATTGGATGTAAATTACCATCCTCTGCGATTCCTTGTCTTGGATCGACATGGATTACACTAATACTCATGGCAGCGGCACGATAACCACGCGATATCACTCTGTTGATAGATATCCAGATGTTGAATTTTGGTACGGAGATTTCAGCTTCGTGCTTAATATACCAATAGATTTCCCAAGCACTATAAGCATCTTCTGTCTGTGCCTTAAATTCTCTGCCATTGCCATCTGACCAACATATTACATACATAATTCTTGCTCTGATGGTAATTCTGGCAGATCGATTGGTGCCCACAGGCCATCAGCACCATCTCTCTTATAGATGAGTCCACCTTTGCATATAAAAGCTAATGATGTTTTTTCTATTCCTATTTCATAGACATCAACGTACATTAGCTCTGGCTTCTTTTTTCTTTTGCTTTTGATGTAATTTGATGTCCAGCCATATAGCCAGTATCTACCAGGCTTCGTCGGCCACTCTTTAGACCAAATAGTTTTATTCATTGTATTGCCACTACGTGCAAGGTTCGCCTTGGTCTGTCTGCATCAGCACATTTTCTTGCTGCATCTTCTGACCAAAATGATCGAAGTCGCTGTACTCCACTCAAATCTACCCCATCGGTCACTATCCAAATTTCACGATAAGACAGCCTAGCAATCCATCGTCCAAGAAGTGAAAGCAATATCCATAATATGAATAATAAATATAAGCCGATTACAACTCCAAATGTCGCAAATATCAAAAACCAGAACACTGCCATCACATCACCATAGGAGTAGTATGCACGATATCAGAAAAAGAGCCGGTGGAGAGGATCGGACTCTCGGCCAATGGTTTACAAAACCATTGCTCTACCACTGAGCTACACCGGCTGGGCACTATTCTTGCTTTGGTATGATACCAGATTTCACAAGCTGCCCTCTTAAACCACCGACACTTTGTTCGTGTCTGATGTCTAAGTATTTGTCAACAAAAGATTCACTCTGCGTCAACCAAAACTTTACATCACGCAACAATTCTTGATCGCAATTATTGCATACCTTGATGGTTGCGAGTTCTTTGAGAGCGGGGATAATAACGCTTTTGACGCGATTATCAATTGCTTCATCACCAGGTGTAATTTTCCTCTTTGCCATTGCTTCTTCCTAATGGGGTTGATTGAAACTACTTAAATACAAACTATACAACCATTGCTCTACCACTGAACTACACCGACTGTGGTAGCTTACAGGCGAATTCGCCACAATGATCGTGAGTTGATGTCACAGGATGGCTCCACCCAGGCACAGATTCTCCATCGCCAATATTTGAACCTACGAATTGCGGAGGGAATCGACAACAAAAACCTTGCCATTTAACCGGCTTATCATTTTCGTCGGTATGGCGATCGTCGTGCCCGATTTCGACACCGAATTTTTCAAGATCCCACCATTTGCATACTTCACATCGTTCGCATTGTTCTGCTTTCGGATCACCAGCTATTGCTTTTGCCATTTTCTTCCTATCAATGAGGTTAGTGAAACTAAGGACTACTTAAATACAAACTCTGAGTATCGAATTATCTGGCCGTTATCTTTCGTCTTGTTTCCAACATTCCAGTAGAAAACGGCACCTTCACGTAGCAGCTTTATATCATTAACGTTGAATTTTGATAAATAGATTGATGCAAACTCGATTGGGTTTGATGGCTTTGTCAGATCGTGCATTTCAACTTTAACAGAGTCTTTATAGACCTTAAGGACGACACACTCGAATCGTTGAAGAAGATCAACCATAACTATTTCTTGATATGTTCTGCGGCGCGAAATCTATTAATGTTGAATGTGATACTGCGCCGTAATGATGAAGAATTATGCAATAGAGAAGAAGCTAAGAATATTGGACTATCGGCTAATGGTATTGCTGCTTTCTGTGCACTTGTTAACATGAAACGCGCGAAATCTATGTCGCCATACTCATACCATTTCAAAAAGTCTTTCGGAAGCTGTGGTTCTTCGCCTTCAACGCAAGCAACACTACCTAAGTTAAGCTTATTTTCAGCAAAAGAAAAATAATATCTTAAATAGGTTTTCATATTTCAACTAATCCTTGATTATATCTCCAGATAGTATCAGCGTCAATCTCGACCAGCACTTCCAACTGGCATTTTGCTATTATTGTGTGCCTAGAATCCGCACGGCCATCTTGTTCTTCAAGCCATTTTACAAGACGATTAACATTTTCGTCCGATAAATATGATTTATAAAGCTCATTGCATATTTCGTGCTGCCCTTTGTTTTTATCATAGCACGACTGCGGTATATCACCACAATGCCAGTCGATCGGTGGCATTATCCTGTGTATAAAGCCGCCATGTCTTTCATTGGCAGCAGAATTATGTAAATCTTTAAATTGATCTTCTGATTTTAATGTCCAATCAATTTTTAGATGTTCCATACAGTAGGCCCGGTTCGACTCGGACGAACGACCGTCAAATTATGAGTTTGCTGCTCTAACCAACTGAGCTACGGGCCCAAAGTGGCGGGAGCTGGATTTGAACCAGCGATCTTAAGCTTATGAGGCTTATGAGCTACCAGGCTGCTCCATCCCGCATCATTAAAATACGTTTGAGGCCAATATTGGGCTACACCGGTCAGATACTGTAATCACCAGGGAACAAATGGTACTAAATAACCAGTCTGTAGTAGAATGAATCGTACTGTAATCACCATGAAACAAACAGCACTAATTGAAACTCCTTTGTGCCGTCATCACCTGCCTATACTGTAATCACCTGTGAACAAACTGTACTACCAGCGCTGTCCACTTCCGCGTGTGGATTGTAATCACCTTGAAATAAGTCCAATCTCCTACTGCAACCATCTTGTCGAAAGCCCAACTCGCGAAACTGTAATCACCTTTCAACTGGGACTATCTCGACCTTCCTGTCTCCTATCATTCCTTTTACGCGATCAACTGACCCCCACCAGCACTGACAACCCCAAACAACGTCGCCGTTATCAAGTCGGATTCTCGGATTTGATAACAGAGAGTTTAATGCTTTCTTGTGTTCTTCTGAGATCTGATTGGCTGTTGTGCCATCTGGATATTTATAATGCTCTATAAACGCCTTCTGGACCTCTGTTATAGTACCAAAGGGTGTCCTTGTGTCGTCTGGTCGTATGAAATCGCCCTCATATACACCATATCCATATAGACGCACTGTGTCCTTGTCAGCAGAACAAACAGCACCAACTCTCGATCCGATTTTCGCACTCATTTTATCTGGCTATAAAAGGAAACAATTGGATGCTTACAGCGTGTTTGATTTTCGCGATCACAGAACTCTTCACAATCAACTTCTGACCGAAAAGGCCCAACGAGGTAGTCTTCAACATACACTTTTGGCTTCTTATATACTACCACTTTACTCCAAAGCCCACCGTGCGTTTGGTATATGGCGTATATCTTAAGTTTTGGTTTGAAGAAATTGAAGAGGAAATTAAACATTATGACTCATTTGCTTCTCTAATCAGTATGTTCAATACCTCGTTAAATTCATCTTCTGTGATGAATTCATCTTCTAAACATTCTTCGAATTCACCGCAGCACTTGAATGCATCAAGCAGAGTAGTTGCAATCCTGAAAGCTCTTTCCTTTTCCATTATATACCCTTACATATTAAACATCGGACATAATTTTTTGTGTCTTGGATCTATCCATCCGCACGACGGACAACGTTCAATTTTTAGGATTCGCAAGATTTCGTCAAGCGAAAATGGTCGCCATTCTCCTAATAGTCTAAAAGCGTTATCAATACCAACATCTATCGCTCTGCGTCCTGGAAAATGTAAATTCAAGAAATCTTCGCTTCTACCATGCGAATGGCCATATAAGTGAATCGATTTGGCCTTCTCTCGACCTCTCCAAGAGAACATCGGATAATGAAGTAAATGAAACCTGATACCATCGATTTTGACGTAGCTAATCTCTTTAAAAGACGATACATACGCAGATAAAGAGTGGCTATCGTGATTACCGCAAATAATATGTAGTTTTCTAACTTTAATCTTCGAGCGATAATATCCATATCGTTGTGCATTCCAAAATACATCGCCAATGATGTGCAACTCGTCGTTTGGCTTTACTACACGGTTGATCTCATTGATGAAATGATCATTCATTTCATCAAGACTTGCAAAAGCTTTAGCCCGTTCTGGCGTATGCTTTAATATGCTTTGATGATCAATATGTAAATCAGCCGTGAATTGGTGCATCGATTGTTTGC
>JALOBM010000127.1 GCA_023228285.1 Candidatus Cloacimonadota bacterium
CTCCCAAATTTGTCAAGAAAAGCTCGCTTGGAACCATCTCGACCTGCTTTTCTCTAAGAACACAAGGAAAGTAGCATAATGAAGTGGGAGGTATTGAACAGTCTCCAAAAACATAAGGGGGAAGGGCAGGAATTATTCGCTTGACATTTAACGTGATAGTAATATTCTGTTTTTAGACTATGTAAATTGAAAACTGAACCTGCAAAATGGTTTATTGCGAATGTGGGAACTACAGACTTGATGTGAGTAATGCACTTAATTGAAGACTTCGGTCTATTACAAACAATAAGGAGATCAGAGAAATGATCAACCGAAAGCAAGGTGTGTTTACTCCTCCCACCTTCCACTTGGCATTGCGTTACAAAAATGTACTGCTATGTTTGTTTTTAATGCTGGTTCTATTTGGAACCGCTTGGTCCAATCGAACTACGTGGATCAGAACTCAATATATTTTTTCTCCCCCTAATGAAGGAGTGTTATTATGAAAAAGTTTAGTATACTAATCAGCATGCTGATTATGCTAATACCTCTTTTCTCCGAACCTGTACCCGAAGCTACAATCTTTCAAGTTGCAAAATACTGGATTGATTTTCAACAACCTGGAGTAAATCACGTTGTAGAAGACTTTCAACCCATATTCAGCCTACAGGACTCAATAAATCCATTATTGTATAAAATTGATTACACGCCGAATGGATTCGTAGCCATATCTGCAGATGATAGTTGTATTCCTATTTTAGGGTATTGCGACTATGGAGACTTGGTGCATCCAGATACCATTATCGAAGCAGCTGAAGATTTGATTCAAGATTACCTAGTACAAATTGAAGACATTAAAACAAACAATCGCAACAACTCAGAAACACTTCCAATATGGGATGCATTAATTAACCAATCAATCTCTATCGCTGAAGAGCATACTGTAAATCTCAATGGAGTAGGATTTGAGTCACCCCAATGGGGAGGGTCCCATCCTTATAATACTTTTTGCCCTTGGGATGATGTCTACCATAGAGATGTGGACGATCAAATTCCTGAGGGACATACTGAACGTAGTGTTGTTGGTTGTGTGGCAACAGCAGTTGCCCAAATATGTAACTACTACAAGCATTGGAACTTTCATTCTTTCGGACCTTTGGATGAATACACATCTCATCATAATGGTTTTATTTGTGAAATCGACTCAGATGCGGTCATACGATATTTCCCCAATTTCTCTACGTTGAACAGCTATTTGGAAACGCTTGAAGCAAAATATAATGGCCAAAACACAGAGCCCTTAACGAATAACGATAAAGCTGCATTAAGCTTTGCCTGCGGAATTCTGGTTCATATGAATTACTCCTCAATAGGTTCAGCAGCATATAACGGTTTGAATGTCTACGCTAGATTGAACATGTCATGCCGGAGTGCATCTTCATGTTATTATACAAGTGGAGATTGGCTAGACATGATTAAGATCCAATTAAGGTTAAATAGACCAATTGAGTATCATGGTAGTATTAGTGCTGAAGCTGGTCATGCCTACATTATCACAGGTTTTCAATCCACTAATATGAATACAACGTTGAATTTGGTAAACTGGGGGAGGCCATGGTGTCATCCTGAATATTGGAGTTTACAGCCTATCAACCAGGCAAGTCCCTATCCTTACGAGCATAGTATGATTTTTGGGATCGCACCTAATGAGTCTGTCAGTCAAACAATCCTATTGGAAAATGGCAGTACTGATTATTCTGGAATTCGCCTTCGTGCAATAAGTGATGATGGGATAGATAAAACAATTACAACCGACAATGGAGTTTTCGAGTTTGGACTTCCCCTTGGAACATATGATTTCACATTCACTGATATAAACAACTATTTCTTACCTGTCCAGATTGATAGTATTACTATCCAAACAGGAACTAACAATATATCACCTGACCCGATAGTTCTTACTCTCAGGCCAAACGTCGTTGTTGTTCCGTCTGAGGTACCAACCATACAGGAGGCGATTGATTTAGTAAGAAATGGAGGAACTGTAGACATCCTAACTGGAACCTACCCCGTTTCCGGATTGACTTGGCAAGACAAACACATAAAACTAGAAGGTCGATCAGAAAGCGGAGTTGGAGTTGTTATAACCAATATTCCCAGATTGGGGTTACCTGCTATAGAACTTACCGGAGTATATATAAACAACCAGGATGTAATCTCAAACGTAACTTTCGAGAATTGTAGTCTAACCGAAACAGGTGAAAAAACAGGTGCCGCAGTTGTACTAAAAGGTAGAGTAGCACCGATTTTTTCTAACTGTACATTTTACCATAACAATGTAGGAAATTCCCTCACATCTTTGGATGGAGTAGGCGGTGCAGTATTCGTGAACGTCCGCCCAAGCTTTCAAGCTAATACACCACAATTTGTAGATTGCACATTTACAAATAACTCTACGCTTGATGGTAATGGAGGAGGGGCAATTGCTCTATATGGACCAGCGGAGTTCACGAGATGTGAGTTTTACAATAACGAAACCATTGTAACTGAAGGAATTGTAAATCCTCAAAGCAAGGGTGGAGCAGTAATTATTAACACCACGCAACATTCAGGAGACATTGATTTTGATAACTGCATTTTCAACAACAACATAGGCATAGATGAAGCAGACGATGTATTTGTGGCAAATATTGATGCGCTGGACACACTACGCTTTAATAACTGCACTTTCACAGCAGATACACCGCACTCTAATGGAGCTAAACCGGCAATCAAATTCTTGACCGAAACTAATACCTACTCAGAAGATATGCACACTAATCTGATCCTGACAAACAATAAATTCCTGTCATGCCGGGAGGGTGCTTTATATTTCTGTGATTTTTATGGAAAGAATCACTTGACCTTTACTGGAAATGTGGTTGCTAACAATATGTATGATGGTTATGGTGTTTATTCTTGGTATCCTGATGGGACTCCTCCTGAAGATACGAATTATTCTACGTTCAACAACAACACATTCTCAAACATCGATGGTAGCGGAATAATCCTATTTCAAAGCCCATCTACAACAGTAAATAATACTGTTTTTGAGAACTGCAGCAGTTACGGTATAAACTGGGGAAATCATGAGGATGGTCATCCAGATTGGGTAACTAGAGGGTTATCCACAAATCATTGTTTGTTTAGCACTACCAGTCCCCGTTACGATTTTCGAGGCAACACAAATTGTCCCTTGGTTGAAAACTCCGTATCGAGTGTTCAAGCTATGCACATAGACAGCTATTATCGCCCGATCTGGAATGCAAACATAATCTCCCCCTGCATTGATGCTGGGATTGGTGATTATGACGACGATGGAACTCCCCCTGATATCGGAGCAATTCCTGCAGTCGAGCATAGTCATTGGGAATACAGTTTTGAGGATCAGCACGACAGGCATAAGTGGCATTGGGTGAGCTACCCGGTGTTGAATACAATTACTGATAATGCCCTGAAAGCGAGTGAGTTCTTCAAGGAATTGCTTCATGTTCATCAAACTATTGAAAACGGAAGTTATGTAGACACCCCCACCTATCTGGATTCTATCATGTGGGTTGTTGGCCCAAACGCATATCCATATTATGTTAAATGGTTTATTGATGACAACATTTGGTCCCCAATTCAAAACGACCACATTGTCTCCAGTCCTCAAGGATACAAGATCAAGATGCAGTCCCGTCTTGATCCTAGTTTTACATGGCCGGTTACTTTGAAAGAAAGTGGGCTCAAAACGCCAGACAGCACCATATTTCCAATTTACGGCGGAGTGGAAAACTGGTTGGGATATTTCAGAGATGATGCTAGAATGCCTCAGGATGCTTTTGCCGATATTTGGGATGATATAACGATGATCAAAGCCAAAGACTGGAGCTTGTTCCGATTACGCAAACCTGGTAATTACTGGGGTATGCAGGGCAGAGTGATGCCCATACAGCCGGGTGATATGGTCATCGTTCACACAAATAACACTCATACCTTCCAATGGGGTACCAATACTCCTGTGCCTCCGGATAAAAAAGCACAGCCCAAGAGCTTTGTGTATGACGAAAAGCCGGATTATATCCCGCTTTTCATCAGCATTGCCGACAGCATGAAAGTAGATCTCACGGAAATCGGCTTGTACGTGGATGGAGTCTGCAAAGGCGCGGTAGTGGTGGAAGACAGCCTGGAACAGATCTCGGCTTATGTGGATAGTGCTGCAGAATTGAGTGAAGGAAATGTGGAATTTGTCTTCTGCTATAACGACAGCAAGAGCATGGCTCCACAAATGAAAAGCATGGACTTGCCCGCTGGCAGACTTCAGGCTCAATATGGAACAGCGGGATCCGCATATCCTTTCTTCGAGGTCACCCTCAGCAAGGATGAGATGGAGAATGTGATTCCGCATGACTTTGCTTTAAGGCAAAACTACCCCAATCCCTTCAATCCCAGTACCACCATCTCTTTCTCCCTACCCCAGGCAAGCAAGGTTCATCTTGACATCTACAACCTGAAGGGACAATTGGTCAAGACCCTG
>JALOBM010000040.1:0-15232 GCA_023228285.1 Candidatus Cloacimonadota bacterium
GAAGTCCAAGCCACACCTTAACTTTTTACAGAGATAGAAAGCATAGGAACTCCGTGCATTATTGTGGTTTGTATAAGGTATAAAAAACCCCGGAGAGTATCCGGGGTCTGTGATTTGATACTATTTCAGCAACATCATCTTGATGCTCTTGCTGAAGTTCTTACTTTTGATCTTGGCAAAGTAGATACCGCTGGCAACGCTGCGATTGCGAAAGTCTTTACCATGCCAGTACAATTGGTGGTTTCCTGCGTTAAGCATACCTTTATGGATGCTTGCAACTTTCTGACCTCGAATATTGAAGATCTCCACGCTGCAATCCCTACTTTCGGGCAGATTGAAAGCTATGTTTACAGAGGGATTGAAGGGATTGGGATATACCTTCAGATCGGATATGACGGGTTTCACCATATCCTCATTGCTTACTGGATAATTGTAGATAATCAATTGACCATTATACACCCCAGCTTCGGGGATGTTGAAACTGATACGCGAGCCATCTGTCACATGCGGAGCTGATCCCATAAAGTAGAATCTAACTGTCCAGTCAGCAGTTATATTCATCGTGGAAAAGTCGAAATACGCTTCTCCGGCTTCATCCGTTTCCAGAGTAAAATCGAAGGCCATTTCCGTTTGTTCGCTGGTACTGAAATTGCTGCGATACTCAGTTTGTAGATATGGTTCCAAGAAAGCGGGATTGTCGCTTCTGTTCATATAAAACGACGTAGTGTTGAACAAGCCTGGGTTTGGTGCTTTAGGTAGATCCAGACGGAAGTCGTACGAAGTAGTAGCGATGGGATTGCATCCCACTTCAATTTTGTCCTTCTGAAGCAGGGATGATGTTACGGATACTGACCAGACAGGTGCTGGAGCTTCGATATTGATCGAGTAATCGTAGGGATATAGTTTCAGCACCACGCTATTAGCGTTATTGGTATAATTCTTGATGCAGAAAGCTTCGTAGGGCTGGATTCTGTCCGTTAGAACGAAGGATGAATCCCTATACACATACACAGCTTTTGAGATCAGTTGCTGAGTAATCATCTCGCTGAAGCGATAATCGGTACCATTTACTCTGAAGCTCAATGCGGATACTTCATATTCGCACAAGTGAGGATTGGCTATCATATTCCAACCGTTGACCAGATCAAATTCCGTTGCTTGTCTTAATACTGGGGAATCGCTGCTGAGAGCTATCGGTTCAGTGATATGAACCATATAAGCTGCGCCAAAATCGAAGTTGGTTGCTTCTATCCATTGATTGTTCCACACGTATCCGGTAGCTCCACTGCCGAAAGCTGGGTCTATTGAAAAGCTTTGAATCAGGAACGGATTACTCTTTGTAGCCCATCCTGCATTATTTTGCATAGTATTGACATGGGGCACAAATGCCAGAGTATGAGCAGATTCAAAGGTTTTTATGAAGCCATCTACCGATACCATCTGCATACAGACCTTGGTTCTGGGCATGTTCAACATACTGGGGATGGTGTATGTATAGCTACTGGTACTGGCAGGAATATTGCTAAAAATCATCAATGAATCAACATCATTTTTTAGATAGAGGTTCATGTGATCTATCAGGAAGGGATATTGCATAGACCACGAAAACTGCACAGAATTTTCGCCCTGAAGTACCTGATTGGCAATGCTATTGTGGGTAACACTAGGTTGCATGTTGCCCCAATACAATGTCATATTACGGGGATTTGAGTTGCTTACAGTGAATACATAAGGCCCATCATACATATTGTGCCATACTCCAGCACCGTTGTCATAGAGGTATATCTTCTCGCTTCTGGTAACAACTGGCAAGCTAAGAGACAGAGGTACGTTCAGTTGGTCTGATCTCACACGAATTACCCAAGTTTTTAGTTCCTGTTCGGGATCGTAGCCACCCTTGACTTCTCTGGACAGATATACACCGTTCTGACCCCAGTACTGCTCGAAAAACGACAACCATACGTAGTTTGAGCTGGGACCGGATTTGCTTACATCCCAATATCCATCCTGACCATCTGAGGCATATGGGTTTTGTGAGAACATGGCAACATCGCTAAGTGTACCCGCTTGGTTTTGCAAGATCAAATTGTGCACAATGGAGGGACTGGCAGATTTGGGTACGTTGTGAATCGTTTCCACTCCACTGTTACTTACGGAACTGATTCTGTAATCGTAATGTTCACCGTTCTGAACGTCGTAATCCCAATACTCGAAGCTGTAAGATCCAGATGCGAGAGAAGGGCTGTTGGTATAGCTATCGATCAATTGGTAGTCTGTAAAACCCTGCTTACGATAGACGTTGAATCCCAAAAAACCAGTAGCGGGATTAGTACCCCAAGACAATCTTACGGTACTATCCAATCCGTATGCGCTGAACCCTGTAATACTGGTAGCTGCTGGAGCAGATATCACTTCATTGGATACATCCGAAAGGTTGCCATTCTTGTCTCGTGCTCTGATCTTGAAGTAGTAGTTGTAACTGGCGGACAAGCCGACCACATCAATGGATTCACATGCTTGCGAAGCCAGAAAAGCGCTGTTGCTGCGATCGAAAATCTGATAGTTGCCATCGCCGATTGGAGTGGTGGAATACAAAATCTCATAACTGTCAAAATCGTAGGCATCACTGCGATCCCAGCCCAATGTAACATATTGCATGGAGTTGTTTATTACATGCAGGTTTTCAGGATCGGTGGGATTCATCCCGTCGTTCATAGTGAAGACATCGTCAAAGATGCTTTCCAGATCTTGTATCCAGCGAGAATAATACTTTCTGGGATAGGTGAAAAGATTGTCCATATCCCAGCGCCCTTCATCTTCAATCCAGCCATAGAACCATTTATACACGTTCTCGGTTTCCTCATACATATTGGGAAGTTCATCCATTTCTATATGCATGAAAGGTTCAAAGCTGTCGTAATCGTTCCACCCATCCAGAGTGTAAATCATCTGGCGGTTTTGGGAATATGCAGGTAGGTCTATCATGTCGTTCACGGGATACTCGTTGAAACCATCGCTAAAAGTAAAGTCGTGGATACTGTAGTTTACAGAGTAGTATTGATTCAGAAACACATCTTCATGAATACCGATGGTATTTGCAGCGATCATGAGATGATCACCTTTATTAATCAGATCCTGTTTCAAGCTGCTGAGGTCACGAATTGGTAAGTTTGGACACATCTTGTTGTTCCCTGCAGATATCTGATTATCAGTATAACCTACGTGTCGATTCCAGTCGTAAGAATGAATCTGAAAGGAAAACTCACGTCTGCCAAATTGAGCCCGTATCTTATCGGCAAATTTTTTGTAAGCAACATTGTATGGATGGGCTTCAGTCCTTGTAGGGTCAGATATGGATTTGGAGTTTGTATAACTGCCTGAATTTGTCCACTTTACTTCACGTCCTGCACCATTTATCAAAAGAAATGAAGCATTCCAAGTGGAGAGGCAATCATAGCCGATTATCGAGGTGGCAAAGTCATCGGTAGAGTGAGGTACAGTAATGATAATTGGGCGAGTGGATTGCGGTCTGTAGATGTATAAACCCCAACCATAAGAGAAGGCACCGTGTTCATCGTCATAGTCGTCTTCAGTGCCGTTCGTATCAGTAAAGCTCATGTCCGGAACTTCTCGAAGCATAAAATATCTACTGCCAGTGTCCGAATCGTTGAATACCAAAGCCTGATAGGGGAATCCAACGCTGTCTATTATTGCTTGCGCTTCATCCAAGCGTCCTAGCAGGAAGAGATCAACGATCTCTCCCCAGGAGTTCAATTCTGCAGTTGTAGGGACTCGGTAATCACCAAAACCATTGGTCTGAGGGTCGAAAGGTGCATAAAGATTGTAGTTCGGCGATGCGATTCCTTCCGCGATATGAGATACCCAGTTGTCATAAGCGCAGGCTTCTTCACTTCGAATCAGGAAGTTCTCCAACGAGGCATTTTCAATGAGGTAAGCGGGTAAGGATACCAATATGGAAAGTATCCCAATTAATAGCATGGCTTTTTTCATGGATTCTCCTATGTATATATAAATCAATCATAATAATGTTATTCTGCATTCTACAATGCACTGCTAAATAGTCAAGCATTATTTGTTCCGTACTACTGTTGATATCCCGGAGAGGGTACAATTGTTATCTATATGTATGACTCAAATTTTCCTTTGAAGCACAAGAATTATGAACTATAGAGCCTTCTGGTATCCAAACTTATATTGCGCTAAGAGAAGAAGTCGTCAAACTCCAAACTTAAAAGCTTCAGCAGTTCATTCTCATCATCTGATTTTACGTAAGCTATGGCAAATACCGGATATTCACGATAATCCAGCTTCACATAGTTGATTATCTCAACTCTGTCTGTCAAGTATTTCCATAGCTTGTCGTGATTGGGTTGCATGTTTCTGCTATCTACTTTCGCACTGTTGTAAGCCAGAATGAAGGCGTAATGGGTTCCACCTCTGCTTTGCCACATTTCATACCAATCTGTATGCTGATCCCCAAAATAGAATGATATGGGCTGAAAGCCAAAACTAAAGTATGTGAGGTCACTAAGGCCAAAACCACCAAACCGCATAGGATTGAATTCTATCGGCACAAATTCTCCGTTGTGCAGTTTGAACTCGGCATGAATAGGGAAACTCACTAATTGTAACGCTTCACCAAGCTTATGGAAGAGATTCTCGAACGTAGGCAGATAAGCATCGAAGAGGGACTTGTTGCTGTAATACATCAGATGGTCGTAGTGCTTGTTCATAGCTTCCGGATGCTTGTATATGTTCATAATTGTAGGTTTTCCCAAGTGGTCATAATACATATCGACTGCGTATTCTTCTCCCTCAATGTACTCCTCTGCTACAAACTCTTCTTTACTTAGCACGGATTCCGGAAAGAAGCGTGCTTTTTCAAGTACTTCACGCCGAATATCTTGTGCTACATCATTCAGATTAGCTCCCCGCTCTACTATTCGCACACCAGCGCCAAAGAATCCCTTGCGTGGCTTTATCACGATCTTTTCAGCTTTAATATCAAACTTTGGTAAGTCTTTCAGGGCCATTGTGCAAAACCGGAACTTTGGATACAAGGGTTTCAGGGCTACCCGACAGCTATATTTGTCTTTCAGTTTCAAGATTCCCTCTGTGCAGTCCCTGTTGTCCATGTGCTCCATCACGATGCTCAATGAACTCTCCGAAGGCACATAGACCTTGTCCTGATCACTAAAACGTATGCCGCAATTCACCAGCTCTTCCCCACTCATTACAATTGTCCCTGCATCGGGCGAGTTGCTGTATCTACTAATATCGCTATTTCCTGTTATGATATAATGCATTATTCCTTTCTCTTTATGGATTATTAAAGATACAGAACTACAACCGAATTGCTTATAGAAGCTTTGTCCCCTTTAGTGAATTTGCATTTACCGATAGTGGTGCATAGAGACCAGCCTTGTACTTGGGGATGGCTGCAGCGGCTACCATTGCTGCGTTGTCCATACACAGGGATAGTGAAGGATAATACACATTTATGCCCTTCATAGCAGCTCGATTGCTCATTCCCTTACGCAGAGCAGTATTTGCTGCTACTCCTCCGGCCAATAGTATCTTGGAAACCTTCAGCTCTCTTGCTTTTCGAACGGTCTTAGTTATCAAAGGTTCCACTATTGCTGATTGGATAGATGCGGCGATGTCGCAGGTGTGATCCTTCAAAAAAGCCTCATCTTGATCTTGAATATAGTTGCGTATTGCTGTTTTCAATCCGCTGTAACTGAAGTTGAAGTTATCCTTCTGAGGAAGGGGATTGGGCAGTTTTACAAAGCTATCGCTCCCTGTCAAGGCAAGCTTATCAATCAAGGGGCCTCCGGGGAAGCCCAGTCCCATCAGTTTGGCCGCTTTATCAAAGGTCTCTCCAGCAGCATCATCCAAGGTCTTTCCGATAACCTCAAACTCTGTATTGGTTCGGAAATGAACCATCTCCGTGTGCCCTCCTGAGACTACCAAGGCCAAAAAGGGAGGTTCCAACTCTGGATGATCGATGTAGTTCGCAAAGATATGACTCAGAAGATGGTTTACTGTAAGCAAGGGAATCTGTAAACTCCAGGCCAGACTCTTTGCAAAAGCGAGACCCACTATCAAAGAACCAATCAAACCGGGATTGATGGAAACGGCAATTGCAGAGATATCCTGAAGAGTTACACCCGCTTTCTGCAAGGACAATTCGCTGAGCTGCATAATGTTCTTCATATGCAAACGGGAGGCAAGCTCTGGTAAGACACCTCCAAATTCCAGATGTTCAGGTTGCCCTGATATTAGGTTTGAATACACTTTATAATCGGTATCCAAAATTGCCACAGATGTATCGTCGCAAGAGGATTCAAAGGCCAGAATCAGATTCATCTGCGTTTGCGAACCATATCGGGAGTGATGGCGATCACCTGAATATCATCAGGTAAGACAAGATTAACTTTGTATAGGCCGTTCTCGTCTGCCTCCTCGCTTACTTCTGCTTTTATCTGTTCGATTGTCAATCTGTCCAATGCTGCTCCGGAACCGGATACTTTCACGGCTATCATGGAAGGTATATAGTTCCTACTCAAAGCGATATTGGGAAATACCTTACTGCTCTCTTGAGCTCCAGAGATGCTTAACAATACGGTTTTAACCGATGCGCTGATGTCAGTATCCGGAATCTGCAATTCCAGATATTGCCTTGCCTCGGAGAGCATTTCCAGAGTGATGGCTCTGCTTTGAATCTTTGAGATGCTGTTTATACGGCTTTTAGGACCGAATATGGTCACCTTGGAAGGATTTAAAGTATAGCGTAGTTCCTTCATTCGTTCTTTACTGGCTTCATCTGCAAAGTTGAGCTCAATACCTACGGTTTTCTGATGGAACACATCGGCTTGAATGGCCAATTGATCTGTTTCTGCTGGCCCCAGGAGGTTCACATTGATGTTCTCAGGCATGTCGATGGCATAGTTTTGCAAAGAGAGAAGCTCGGTATTTGGAGTAATTTCACCGGCATCGATGTTTACTCTGGGTTTGGCCATCATCAAGCGGATAATATCCAGGCCTTTGCCTTTCACTTCGAAGGGGATGTGTTGTGGCAAGTTTTCCAGAGTGATGTTTTGGGGCATGTTTCTTAAGTTTACTGGTAAAGATACTATGCTACGGTGTTCAGATACCAATACGGATTGTAGCCAGATCAAAATTGCCAGCAACAGGGCAAACAAACGTAAGCCCAGATTGTCTTTTAGCATTAGTAATCTATTCCTCTATAAAAGTGTTTATCTTGAACTGTTTTATCTTTTTGTACAAAGTGGTACGTTCAATTCCAATTTGACGGGCGGTTTTAGATACTTGCCAGCCGTTAAGTTCCAGATGATGAACCAGATAGTCTCGTTCATACTGTGCTATACTCTCTTTCAGAGTGGGGATATCTAGATACTTCATGTTCTCCCCGCAACAGTCCTTGTCCTTACCATTCAGTTTATGTTCCAGATGTTTCATAATGGTTGAGTTTGTAATGCTCTTCTCGTTGATCATCATGAATTTACAGAAGTTTCGCAATTCACGGATATTACCCGGCCAGGCATAATCAAGCAGACTGCTTTTCAATGTAGTGAGATCCAGCTGGTCACTAATGTTGTATTGATGTGAGAAACTTGTAAGGAAGAAACTCATCAGCAAGAGGATGTCCTCTCCGCGCTCACGCAATGGGGGCATTTCCACTATATTACCCTCTATGCGATAGTATAGATCCCTTCGAAATATATCGGGATCTTTAAGCAAGTCCATATTTGCATTTGAAGCAAAGATGAGGCGTGTTGATACCTTTTTCATGGGGCCGCTCACTACCTGAATTTCTTTGTTTTCTATGGCTCTCAAAATCTTGGATTGAGACTTCAGCGATAGATTTGTGACCTCATCCAAAAACAGCAACCCACTGCTACACTCTTCAAAGAATCCAGTTTTATTTCTGTCTGCACTGGTAAAACTGCCTTTCACATGACCAAACAGTTCGCTCTCGATCAGGGTTTCGGTCAATGCGGAGCAATTTAGCGTATGAAAAGGCTTTCCGAAGCGTTTTGAGCTAGTATAGTAGTAATTTGCGGCTACTTCCTTTCCGGTACCAGTCTCCCCAATCAGAAATAGATCCTCGTCCACCTCTGCCAATTTGTGGATCTTTTCCCGAACCTGTTTGATGGCCTCGCTTTCCCCAATGAAAGGAAAGCTGCGGGTAAATTGCTTCTTCATGTTAATGTATTCAATCTGAAGCCCGATGTGTTCCTCTTCCTGCCGTTTCAATGTGATGGCGTTGTCTATGTGCAGCAGCAATTGATTGGTGCTGAAACTGCTGCCTTTCTCGATGAAGTGATATGCGCCGAGTGAGCGGATTTCCTGTACCTGACTGGAGCTAACCTCTCCGGAAATCACTATTACCTTATAGTTCAAATCCATCTTGTCTTTCAAATGCTTCAGAACTTGGATACCATTCAGTTTGCTGCCCACCAGATACACATCCAACAGAATTACGTCAGGATTGAATATCCGTAGTTCTTCAAAAAAGACATCGGAATTAGCTGTGATAAGTACATCGTAATTGAATTTATTTAAGATCAAAGCTACCTGATCTGCCAAAACGACATCATCTTCCAGAATCAGAACTTTTCCTTTAGTCATTGATACCTCAAAAGTCTTTCTTCCAGCTCTGCCAGAGCATTTATGTAATAGATGTATGCCTGATCTGGAGAGTCGTATGGCGAGAAATACTTGTGAACGTCTCCATCTTGGAAGTATTTGGCACACATATAGTAGAAGTGATCCGATGTACTAAGCATGCGGATTGTGCGCAAAAGCTCCGGATCACCCTTTGCTTTTACCTTGTCAAAGAGATCGTAGAGCGTCTCTATCGCATTATGCTGCATATCATTTCCCAACCATGCTGAAAGGTCTCGCTCCGCATCTGCCCACGAAACGGGATCGGGGAAGCTGATGGATTCCTGTTGATAATTTGCCAATTCTGCAGCTTCTTTGGGAAATGCAAAGCCAAGATGCTGATACTTCAATACAGCGCTGGGAAAATGGCGCATAAAGTCAAAAATACCAGTGGTAGCCCATTGATGCTCTCCAAAGGTTTCGTAATCCATAAACAGATTCAGAAACTGATTGCGTCCCTTGCTTTCATTCAAGGTCAACTTATCGATCCAGCTTACAAACTTGTCCACGGTAAGGGGATATTCTGGCCAGTCTCGATTGGAGAAGCGAAAGGCGATGTCGTCTGCCAATTGATAATACTTGAACAGCAGATTTATCCGCTTGGAATAGTTCTTGTAGGCATATAGCGGAGAACGCCATTGCAATACTCTGTCTACTCCCTCGGTGAGAATGGTTTTAAATCCCGCAATCTCGTATATCAGGTCTGAGAGCCTATCCTGATAAATGAGCTCTGTGTTTCTAAAGGTTTCGGTGTAATAGCCAAATTCCTCTTTCATCAGATCACGATGTAAGGCTACCTGATCCAGAAACTCATTTGAGTCGTACAAAAAGGATAGAGAATGGAAATAAGTTTCTCCGAGCAGTTCCACACAGCCTGTCTCCACCAAGGCTTTAAAAGACTCCAGAGTCTCTGGGCTGTATAACTTGAATTGCTCGATGGCGGTGCCGGTGATCGAGAATGCTACCTTAAACTGTCCCTCATGCTTCTTGATGAGTTCGAGAAGCAGCTTATTCGTTGGTAAATAACACTTCTCAGCCACTTTTTGCATTACTTCCCTATTCATCCTGTCATCAAACATCGGGCTGTTTTGTCCGATATCTAATACATTATAATGAGTTAGGCGAAAGGGTTGGTGCACTTGAAAATAAAATACTATGTATAACATAATGCTTCCCCCTCAATGCGTTCGGATATACTCTGCCAAAGCTGAGCTGTACAATTGTCTGATCTTTTCCGCAGCTTCTTCCCATTGAATCTTATTCACTTCCCTCATGCCTTCGATGCCTATCTTGGAACAGTACTTCGGGTTTTCAATGAGGTGATTGATGGTCTCCACCCACAGATCGACATCCCAGTAGTCTATCTTAAATGCGTGTTGAACTACCTCGGATACTCCGGATTGCTTTGAGATGATGGATGTGATTCCGTAAGCCATTGCTTCCAGGGGACTGATGCCAAACGGTTCCGATACGGATGGTAATACATAGATATCTGCTGCCCTTAGAATCTTCTCCACTTGCTTTCGATTCAGGAATCCAGTAAACAGAAAACGGTTCTTCAGCTTTACTGCTGCCGATCTTCGCAAGAGACGCCTGCTCATATCCCCCGTGCCTGCCATTATAAATCTGGCATCGGGATGAGTCTGCAACACTCTTTGTGCCATATCTAAAAAGTAATCTGGCCCCTTTTGCAAAGTAATACGTCCCAAATAGAGGATCACAGGACCCCGGAAGATTCGTTCTTTACTAAGCACTGCGTCTTCAGAGATGGTAAAGGCATTGTGAATGATACGGATTTTGCCTGTATCGATACGATAGCGGCTCATAATCATCTGTGCAGTGTATTTTGATACAGCAATTACTTTGTCTGCATAGGTCATTCCCGCGTGTTCTATTTTGTGGATGCGTTCATCTCCTGGTCCGCCTGCACGGTCAAATTCTGTAGCGTGAATGTGGACTACAAGCGGTTTATTGCTAATCTTCCGCGCCAACATCCCAGCAGGATAGGTAAGCCAATCGTGAGCGTGGATGATGTCGTACTCCAGCATTTTCGCCACGCGTTCTGCCCGTAAGGTGTATTCCTGAACTTTACGGATAAGGTCTTCTTCTCCGAATAGGTTGGAGGTCATCTGTGTCCAAAGTTCATTTTTATCATTGCCTACTGTTTTGGAATACCAATATTCCTCCTTCACTGAGCTGGCATAACGCTTTATATCCGCAAGTTGAAAATATGATTCCGGCCTTTCGCTGATCCCTATGTATTCCAAGCGCTCTATGGTGTCGTGAAACTGCATACTTTTGTACTTCACTTGCTTTTTGGGATCCATGAAGACGGTGGGCAGAGTGTCCACGTCACTTTCTTCGCGCAGAGGGAAATATACTTCCTCTCTGGTAGGCAACACCAAATCGATCTTGATTCCCAAAGCGAGCAGGGACTTCACCATGCCATAGCATGCCATCCCCAATCCTCCGGAAATGAGCGGGGGAAACTCCCAAGTGAACATCAAGATTTTCATATCTTCGCTCCCATCTTCTCCAGATAGGTTTCAATGTTATATAGGGCTGCCACACTCCATGCCTGAGCCGGAGCGCCCTTGGGGAAATGCGGATGATCTCCGTCCCATACTTCTGCCACGGAAGCGATGTGTCCCCTCATGAAGCTATTTCTCAATACACCAATCAGGTCGCCGATAGTCTTCACTATCTCATCTTCGCTCTTTTGAGCTCCGTAAACCTTCATATAGAGACCGCAGAAAGGGCCAAACAGCCAGGCCCACACGCTACCGTTGTAATACGCCATATCGCGCTCTCGCTGAGTTCCGTAGTATTTCTTACGGAATCTGGAGTCTTTGGGACTAAGAGTGCGAATGCCATAGAAGGTATAAAGTTCGGTAAAAGTGCGCTCCAATACTTGTTTCATGATGTCCAAAGATACCGGAGTCCAAGGCAGGGACAGCGCAATGATGGCATTGGGACGTATCTCGACGATTGGCTTGTCTCCCTCCAGCCTGTCAGCCAAATATTCTCCAGTCCAGAACTTGCTAAAGGATTCCTTTACTTTGTAACTCAACATCAGATAGTCTGCTTTTGCTGATATCTTCCCCTTTCCAGCGGTATTGTAGGCTTCACAGATGGCTTCATAGGCACATAGCGCATTATACCACAGGGAGTTGATTTCTACAGGACATCCCCAACGTGGGCATACTGCCTTACCGTCTATGCGCACATCCATCCAAGTTCCGTGGGCAAAAGCCGGATCCAATTCTATCAATCCGTCTTCTCTAACCCGATAGGGACGCTCGGAAGTTTGTAAAAGTGCCCCAATAATGCTCTCGGACAGTTCTAGAATTTCCTTCCAATATGCCTTGCTTTGCTTCTTTTTACCTACTTTCCACAACATGATGATGTACCACAGAGTGGCGTCTATACTGTCGTAATTGCCATCTCTGCCGGATTCTGCCACCATGTTGGGGATCAGGCCATTTTCTATGTGTGTGCTGTATTTGCGTAAGATTCGTTCTGCCAATTCCAGATTGTCGCTATTGTGCAATAGCGCATTTACCACTACCATGGTATCTCTGCCCCAGGGGCCGTAAAATGGATATCCAGCCACCACGTCGTCTTCAGTGCAAAAATCCTTGAGGGCAAATTCCAATATCTTCAGATAGCTCTGTCTGTCAAAGAGGATGTTGTCGTCGTAATCCAGCTTGGAGAGCAGATCGTCCTCAGCGTCTTCCGTTTTGGGGAAATCCATTGCTTTGGGCAGATGGCTGTAGCGCGCTTCAATTCGCTCGATCATTACGCTGGGATCAATGATCTCGGAATCTGAAAACAGTATGTAATTGCTCTCAGCAGGTGCAAGGTCAAAATCGATCTGGAACAAGCTAATTTGGTCGCCTATGCCCTCATAACCGCTCATTACTTCCCAAGGATAATAAACATTGTAAAACACATAGCGGTTGTGCATCACATTGGCTTTTACACTGTGGCCAAATACCTGGATGCCGTTATTTACCCTCAGTACGGAAAAGCTTGTGCCAAGCTCCGTCTCCTGGATCTGAGTATGATAATCAATGAAGTCCAAACTGCCGTGACTATTGATCTCATGATGAGGACACATGGTGAACTTTGGGTGCAGATTGAAATGCAGAAGATGCTTGCCCAAATTGCTGTATTTCACCAGAGTGGTATTGCTTTCGCTGTCCATCATGATCTCTTTGAAGATCAATATCTCATTTTGATGTGGTAAAGCCGAATATAGAAAAGCAGGATAGGGGCGCAGCCAGGGTTTCACCAAATGAAAAAAGCCTTCTGGATAGATACAGTTGCTGTAGTTATTGCTATCCAGATGAATATACTCGCCGCGCCATTCCACTTTCTCTTCCATCCCTGCCACCAGATGGTGACGGTTGAAATCCTTGTCGCTTGCAACCAGTAAACCATGATACTTGCGTTGATTGATCAAGTTTCCGGTACCTAAAGCATAGGCTCCGAACTTGTTGGTCAAAATCCACTCATGGTGATGGGTCTCCATGAAGTAATTGTTCATTGAACCCCCTTGTACTCTATACTCATAGCTTTATGTTGATTATTTTCAATAGTAGTATATTCGTCAAGTAAAAATACATAAAATATCGCAAATACCATCACACTATACTGCCCGTGAAGCCTGATAATGTTGCCTGATAATCCCAGAACAATGTGTTCATGCGTGCTTATGCTCCTTCATCCATTTCCAACCTCTTCGATTAATTTATCTCAAATGTGCAGATTGTGAAGATTATGAGAATAAATCTCTTCCCAAAGGGCAGAGCTCATAGAAAACTAAAACAGGCGAGTATTAATCCCGCCTGTTTATATCTGATCTTTATGTTTGTTATACGAGGCCTTGGTCGCACATAGCGGTTGCTACTTTCAAGAAGCCGGCAATATTGGCTCCCTTAACGTAGTTTACCCAGCCATCAGCCTGAGTGCCGTTTTCGCGGCAGGCTTCGTGGATATTGCACATGATGCCGTGAAGTTTCTCGTCCACTTCAGGAGCACTCCAGCTCATACGGATGGAGTTCTGAGTCATTTCCAGTCCGGAAGTAGCTACACCGCCAGCGTTTGCCGCTTTGCCAGGGGCAAAGAGAATCTTAGCATTCATAAATACTTCTACTGCTTCAGGGGTGCAAGGCATGTTTGCAGCTTCGCACACGCAGGTTACGCCGTTTGCGATAAGAGCTTTAGCGTCTTCTACGTGCAATTCGTTCTGAGTAGCGCAAGGAATAGCCACGTCCACTTTCTGTTCCCAAGGGCGTTTTCCGGCAAAGAATTTTGCGCCGGGGAACTTGTCGGCAAAGTCGCTCACACGGTCGTTATTGGAAGCGCGCAATTCCAGCATATAGTCGATCTTTTCTTCGTTGAGGCCAGCTTCATCATAGATGTATCCGTCAGGTCCGGAGATGGTTACAACCTTTCCACCCAGTTCGGTAATCTTGCGGCAAGCGCCCCAGGCAACGTTTCCAAAACCAGAGATGGCTACTCTCTTTCCTTCGAAAGTGAGGCCCTTGGTCTTCAGCATTTCCTGAGCGAAATAAACCACGCCAAAGCCAGTGGCTTCAGGACGTACTAAGCTGCCGCCCCAAGTTCTGCCTTTACCGGTAAGAACTCCGGTAAATTCGTTGCTGAGTTTCTTGTACATGCCAAACATGTATCCGATTTCACGTGCACCCACACCGATATCTCCAGCAGGAACGTCCAGATCGGCACCAATGTGGCGGAAAAGCTCGGCCATGAAGGATTGGCAGAAACGCATGATTTCGGCATCTGAACGACCCCGGGCATCAAAATCGCTACCGCCCTTACCACCGCCCATAGGCAGAGTAGTAAGACTGTTTTTGAAGATCTGTTCAAAGCCCAAGAACTTCAGGATGGAAAGGTTTACACTGGGGTGAAAACGCAGACCGCCCTTGTAGGGTCCGATTGCGCTGTTAAACTGTACACGATAACCGCGGTTTACATGTACTTCGCCCTTGTCATCCATCCAGGGAACGCGGAAAATAATGGTGCGTTCGGGTTCCACGATGCGTTCGAGGATGTTGTTTTTTACAAAGCGGGGGTTGCTTTCATACACGTCCCAGATTGTCTCTACAACTTCTTTGACTGCCTGAAGAAATTCGGGTTCACCCGGATTCTTCGCTGCGACTTTAGCCATGAATTCGTTAAAGGTCATTTGGATTCCTCCATGTTTATTTTGTTTTTTGCCAATTTATATTCATGCTCTTTTATGTCAAGTAATTCCGGAATCAAAGAAATCTCACAGATTGCTTTATGTGCTGCTTTAACAAGTTGAGCGTGTTTTTTTGTTAGTTCAGAAGTTCTTAGTTCGATAGATCATTGTTCAAATTTATGGTGCTGCAGTGCTACAGATGAACTTGGACAATACGATTGTTACTCATTAGACCTTTCGTAACTTATTGTATATCTATATGTTTTATAGTCTATTGGACTTCATTAATCAGGTGAAAAACTATGCATT
>JALOBM010000040.1:15242-19303 GCA_023228285.1 Candidatus Cloacimonadota bacterium
ACAGGGTCAATAAACTTATTTCATCCAGGACAGATAGTATAGAGGTTTGTTACTCCAGTACATTATTTGGGTTGAATGATGAGTAATGAAGTATAAATGGCTGTTGCGAAAGATTGTAGATCTTGTCTCTGGAGCGTCTTCTCCATTCATGATCTTGGTTTCGTCTTGATATGAAGCAGATATCATCAGGTTATCATCGAGTGGGTACTGGATGATAACTGCTTTATATCTGCTTCGGCACTGTTGGAGGCAAAGAGGATGAATAAGATTTGATGTAATTCTGTTGTGGCACGTCCACCTGTACATACTTGTGCTCACCGCAGCACTGCGGAACTCATGAACAAAGGACTACCAAACCTACCTACCACAAAATCCTTGACCAATATCCACAATCTCTCTTGCTTGATCATAGTAAATTCTTGGGAGAAAAGAATGCGTAAAATAGACACAAGCGCGGAGATCGAAAAGATAAAGGTTTTCTTGCGCGATTATCTGACTAGCAGCGGTCATCAGAAATACATCGTTGGCGTATCCGGCGGAATAGACAGCGCCCTCAGCGCAGCTTTGGCGACGCTGGCTATAGGTAAAGAGAATGTGATCGGCTTGCTTTTGCCCTATCGCAACAGTCATCCGGACAGCAGTGCTGATGCCAAAATATTATGCCAAACGCTGGATATAGAGTATCAGACGATAGACATCAGCCCAATGGTGGATGCATGGTTCGACAATTATGAACCCGATGCCAATCATTTACGCAGAGGCAATCTGATGGCACGCAGCCGTATGTGTGTGCTATATGACCTTTCAGCAAAATACCGCGCGTTGGTATTAGGAACCTGTAATCTCAGTGAGATCATGACCGGTTACTTCACTCAATTTGGAGATTCCGCAGCAGCCGTGGAGCCCCTGGCGCAGCTTTATAAGACGGAGGTTTGGCAAATGGCGAAGGAGATGGAAATCCCGCAAAAGATCATAGATAAAATTCCTACTGCGGATTTGTGGCCTCAACAATCCGATGAAGCCGATATGGGTATATCCTACGCGGATCTTGATGCTATATTATGGGCTATTCACTCCATGCAAGATTTGGATACGTTTGACGTGGATAAAGTAAAGACTGTTTACAAATTAATAGCCCGCAGCGCTTTCAAACGCAATCCCGCGCCAGTTCCGGAGGCTCCGTGTTATCTTTGAGCGCCAAAGACAGGTGCAAGCGATGTCACACCGAGCGCGCCTTGAGATTATGCCCCAGAACTAAAATGGGTATGTGTTGGCAGTGTTGCAATGAAATTAGGATAGACCTGAAGTGCCCCACCGATTGCCCTTATGCGCCCCGAATTGAAGCCCAAAGCCCCTTTCCCGCCTTCAAGGCAGATAACAATCATGAAGCTGTGGATGCAGCCAAGAAATACATCGATATCTGGATTCGCATGGAGAATCCGGGATTTGTATCGAAAAGCCCCATTAGTCTGGCAACAAAGGACAAAAAGACGCTCCTGGACACTCTTTCTGGATATCAGTATCCGGGCAATTTCCCTGTCGATTACCTGATGGACAGGCTGGGTTTACCGCTCAAAAAAGAAGAAAAGAAGCTACATCCCGAGGATGTGACCGCCAAATATCTGGACTTCGTGATTGCCCTGGAATTTAGGGAATTGCGTTCACTTACCATGAATCAATCTGAACTGGCGGATTTGGCTGAACTCTATGAGACCATCGTCAGCGAAATACCCTATTTTAAAAAGCTGAGGCAATATAGCTTTGTCCACACGGGAATGTCGGAAGACGGAGCTTCTTGCATAGTATTTACAGAGCTGAACCGCAAGCACGAATTCTGCTTTGTATTGCGGGAAGATAACGGCACATGGTATATCAGACAGTGCATTGTGGGCAATCCCTCCCTCTATTTCAAGCAGAACGAGATATTTTCCTCAATCGCTCAGCATCTGGCCAATGGCGATGCAAGCCGGGCTTTTGATGAGATAGTCCTGGCACAGAGAAGCTTTCCTGACAGCGCAGATTTATACTACTATCGCGGATTGTGCAGACTGTTAACCAAAGAGCAGAACAGAGCCAAAGCCGATCTGATGTATGCCGTTGCCCTGGACAATGGCTTTGCTCCACCCTATATGCATTTAGGGATTTTGTGTCTGAACGACAAAGACTATAAGGAAGCAGAATTGTGGTTCGCCGCACTGTGCCGCATAGAACCCGATAATCCGGATTCTGCAAACAACCTTGGCATTGCCCTGATCGGGCAAGGAAGAAATGACGAAGCCATCAAAGTGTGGCAATCCATCCTTCAGAAAAATGCCAGTCACGAATTAGCGAGGAAAAACCTGGAATTGTATGGATAAGTATTATATGAAGCTTGCCATCCGCAAAGCTGAAGAATCTCGCGGAAAGTGCTCACCCAATCCATTTGTGGGCGCCATCATCGTAAAGGACGGGAAAACAGTAGGTGAAGGCAGCACAATGCCCTACGGAAAAGATCATGCCGAGATAGTAGCTATTCGTGAAGCCGGAGAACAGGCAAAAGGCGCTACCATGTATGTGAGCCTGGAACCCTGTTGTCATACCGGTAAAACCCCGCCATGTACAGAAGCCATCATCGCAAGCGGGATCAAAAGAGTTGTGGTGGGCATTGTGGATCCCAATCCCCTAATGTGTGGAAAGGGTATAGAAAGGCTGAAAAACACCGGCATCGAAGTAGAATATGGCTTCTTTGAAGAAAGCATTAATGAACAACTAGAATACTACCTCTGCTACATGAACAAAAAGCGACCATTTGTGATCTGGAAAACTGCCTTGAGTCTGGACGGGAAGTTTGCCGCCAGTGACGGCTCTTCCAGATGGATTACCAATCCTGCTTCACGTCGCCAGGTACACAAAGTACGCTCAGAAGTGGAAGTGGTAATGGCTGGTATCAATAGCGTGAGCAAAGACAACGCCATGCTGAATGTAAGAGGAATGCGCAAGGTGAAACAACCGCTAAGGGTGGTCTTGGATCCATACCTGGATATCAGGGAAGATTCCATGCTGGTGAAAAGTGCGAAAGAGTATCCTGCAATGCTCTTGTATCACACTGCCGAAGAGAGTAAGGTGCAGGCTTTGAACATGGCTGGAGTAAAGACGCAAAAAGTGCATGGACACAAGGATGAGCTTGATCTGAATGAAGTGATGCAAGTGTTATGGGACATGAAGCTCTATTCTGTGCTTTTGGAAACTGGAAACAGGCTGAGCGAAGCCTTTTGGAAAGCCAAATTGGTGGACAAATGCCTGATCTTCTATGGCAATCGCATCTTGGGCGGTGAAAATGGAAGCTTAAAATCCTATGACCGAAAGAATATCGACCGCGCCATTCAGCTCCAAAAGGTTCGCATCAGGAAGTTGCAGGACAATGTCTTAGTGAGTGGTTATCCTTTGTGGTAACCCCTTATTCATAGCTATATTCACAATGTTTACGCAGGTTTGGAATGCCTCCATAGCGGGGATTCCAATTGTATTCCAACATCAGAATCAAGCGGTTGGAATCGTCATAAGTATATAGCCGGGATTCTGTTTCCTGGTCAAATGCGTTCATCTTGGATTCCTGAAGTAAGTTTCCTTTATCGTCGTAACTATACTGCATCTTATACATCAGCGAATCTTCCTCAGATCTGCAAACCACAAAGCTGAGAAGGCCGGAGCTGTCGTATATATAGGTATGAGTCTCGGTTAGATCGTCCTTGAAGTCGAAACGCTGTTTCTGAAGAGGCAGATTGTCGCTACTCTGCAGTATCTTATAGTAATGTGACAGATATCCCACCTGATTGTAGTAGCATATCCCAGAGCATTGAGTCTGTTGCGGTTTAGTAGCGCAAGACCTTTGTGAGCACCTTACCTTTGGCATCGTATTGGATGCTGCCGGATTGCTTTCTGTGAGGTTCATCATAATCCACAGAGCGGGAAATGAGGCCATTCATATGGTTGTAAACGAGGCTTTCTTTGTAGAGGGGATCTTCGCTGTTTATGCGAATCTCCTTGCCCTTATAGGTTCGGTTGCCCTGAAGGATGTATTT
>JALOBM010000041.1 GCA_023228285.1 Candidatus Cloacimonadota bacterium
GATATGGCCTCAAATCATACGAAACCGCCGTCAATCTGGCCAACTCCCTCTGGCTGAAAGAACTGATCGATAACGGAAGGTTCATCCTTCATGATGAATCGCTGATCGCCAGTCTAAATATCTCCCATATTTGTCAAGAAAAGCTCGCTTGGAACCATCTCGACCTGCTTTTCTCTAAGAACACAAGGAAAGTAGCATAATGAAGTGGGAGGTATTGAACAGTCTCTAAAAATGGGGGAATGCCAGTAAAACAAATTTGCATTGACAAAAGATGTCTTTGTATATGTTGTGAAGTCCTAAAGAAATCAGGAGAAAGTGATGCCTGCTATAGCTGTCTTGGGTTGCATGTGGGGTGATGAGGCGAAGGCAAAGATTGTGGACTACCTTGGAGGCGATGCCGATTTTGTGGTGCGTTTTCAGGGGGGCAGCAATGCCGGTCACACCATCGTTGTAGATGGGAAGAAGTACGTATTTCACACAGTACCGTCCGGGATATTGTATCCCGGCACAAAGTGCATAATCGGCCCCGGAGTGGTGGTTGATCCTTTTGCCTTGATGGATGAAATTCGCAGTTTAGAAGCTGTGGGTATTGATTTTAATCAACGCTTGTTCATCGATGAGCGAACCGGGCTTGTCCTGCCTCTGCACATGGAATTGGATCGCAGGGGTGAAAGCTTGCTGAAAGACGCAAAGATAGGTACTACTGGGCGCGGAATCGGGCCAGCGTATGCCGATCTCACCGCGCGAACCGGGATTAGATTGATCGATCTGGCCCATCCTGCCTATTTGAAACGAAGAATTACCGATCTTTACGAATACCATGGTCTCAAAGCAGATCCCACTCTATTGAAAGAGCTCTTGGGACGGCTGAGTGATTGTTGGAAGTTAATTGAAAAGAATGTAGTACAGAGTTATGAACTCTTGCATGAGGCCCGTCTGCAGGATGCCAAGATTCTCTTTGAAGGCGCTCAGGGAACCTTGCTGGATCGCTCTTGGGGCACCTATCCCTATGTGACCTCCTCAAATACGATTGTAGATGCCATTGGCGTAGGAGCGGGATACTCTTCCCGGCTTCTTGACGAGGTTCTGGGTGTGTTTAAAGCATACGGCACCAGAGTGGGCGAAGGCCCTTTCCCTACAGAGATGTTTGGGGATTTGGCAGACAAAATCCGGATGCAAGGCAACGAATTTGGCGCTACCACTGGCAGACCCAGAAGAATCGGGCATTTTGACGCAGTGATGGCTGCGTTCACATCCAAGCTGAATACTTTGGACGGTATTGCTCTTACCCTGCTGGATGTGCTTTCAGGCATTGAAGAGCTGAAGATTTGTATAGGCTATAAACTTGGAAAAAAGGTGCTGACCAGTCCGCCATCGCATCCCTTGGACTTGCAGAAAGTAGAACCTATCTACACGTTGCTCAAGGGTTGGGATGAAGATTTGGCAAAAGTGCGCTCATTCTCCGCTCTACCCCAGAATGCAAAGATCTATCTTGAAGCCATCGAAGATTTGCTGGAAACACCGATAAAGATAGTGTCGGTGGGCAAAGAGCGCAGTCAGACCTTTCATACAAAAAAGTGAGATACTGGGAGGATACCATGAAAACCCGTTTAGTCTTTATCCTGATGCTAGTCTGCACGGGTCTTTTTGCCCAATCTGCAGACACGCTGTCCGTAATGAATGTATCCATGTACGCAAACCCATTCTATGAATCCTACTCCCGCAATTTTCACGGTGCCGAAGCGGCAGGGAGAGGATACACCGGAGCTGCTGTATTGGGTGGTGCTGAAGCTGGTCTGATCAATCCTGCAGTAATGATGGCGGATTCCGCGTATGCCTTTGCGGAGATCAGCGTCAAACCATCTCAAGACGTCGATGGATTAATCTTTAACGCAAATTATGTGTCACCAATGCCTCTGGGTATCTTTGGTTTCGGTTTCCCCGTGGGAAGCAGGATGGTACTGTCTGCAATGTACTCCAATCCCAAGAGCATACAGCTACAAGACTTTATTATCGAGATCAATCAGGGAGCAGATCTGGTGGTGCGCTCGCCAAAGTACAATCTTCACCAATTCAGTGCGTTGGCAAATTACAGGGTTATCGATAGCATCCGCTTGGGTCTGGCAGCACATTATCAATTGCACAATTACTTCGATCCTATTTTTCTGCACTCATACGACCGGGTGGAAGAGTCTGTAGCCGCTCTGAGATTGCAGCCTGGAATCCTGATGGAACACGGGCCTTTCATGGCGGGGCTTTCTGCTACTTTGCCCACTCCGATCGAAGTGGATTTGCGCTATGGCAATTACGACTACGATCTGCCCCTGGAACTTAGCGGTGGACTCAGCTATACCAAAGGGGAATATCGTCTTTCCGGAGATTGTGGCTTTATAAACGACTCTGCCCTCGATGGCAGATTCAACGATCGCTTCAGCCTGCACCTTGGAGGAGAGCGTCATAGAGAGAACCGCATATTCAGGGCAGGATATATGTATCGCTCCGATGTATGGGAAGGCGAGATCATGTTACCTCTAAACACCACCGCTAATGCGGATACATCTATGTTTTGGGAAGATGTACCGACCAGCATGAGGGTCAAGAACGACTCTCAACACTTCATTACAGCCGGGATTTCCTACCTATTCAAGCATGGTAAGATCGATGCATCCATCATGCATTGTATTATTGGGGACAACCCTCAAACTCAGTTTAATATCGGGCTTGGGATAAAGCTAAACACCTTCTTTTCCAAAGAGTTGCCAGAAAGACGATGAAGCATCCCATAGTACAGATAAGAGCCATAGAAAACTATGATCTGCCCATACTGGAAGATGCTGTAAAGGCTTGGTTTTCAGAACTTAAAGACAATAAAGTACGACGCAGCAAGCGGGTATTGATAAAGCCAAATCTCTTGGGAGCTTATCCGCCGGAGCGCGCCGTAACCACTCACCCGATGGTTCTTGAAGCCATTATCCGCTATTTCCTGGCACTCAAGAAAGAGGTATGGTTGGGAGATAGCCCCGGGGGCTCTGTATCCGTGAAGAAAGTGTGGGAAACCTGTGGTCTGCAGGATCTTGCCGATCGCTATCCCATCCGCTTGGTAAACCTGTCCACAGAAAAGTATCGTGAATTGAACTATGAGGGAACTGAGGTAAAGATCTCCGAAGCACTGTTCAAATGCGGAATCGTGATAAACGTAGCGAAGTACAAAACTCATTCCCTGATGTCTTATACTGGAGCCCTGAAGAATCTTTATGGCTTGGTTCCGGGCATGGTGAAAAGTGAATATCACCGGCAGAATCCGGATACCAGAAGCTTCGCCAGGTTGCTACTTGCCATCTATGGTCTCTGCCGCTCCAAGATCACTTATAATATCATCGACGGCATCATGGGGATGGACGGAGCAGGACCATCGGCGGGGAATCCCAGGCATTTTGGACTTTTGATGGGTTCATCCAGCATTCCGGCGCTGGATACGGTGGCCTCACGCATGATGGGGCTCAAAATCAAAGACGTGCCCTATCTCTGGGATGCTCTGCATATGGAGGGCATCATCCCTTCGCAGATCCAAGTTCCACATAGCTTTTTGCATCACTCAATTCCCGGTGTGGATACCCGCATAGTGAAGCTTAGTAAAACCGGTTTAATCTACTTGCCCAAAGCACTACGCTATGCTTTTAAACAAGTATATTACTACTATCCGGTGGTTAGCTCGCGTTGTGTGCGTTGTGGTGTATGCGTGCGCAGTTGTCCGGTGGAGGCTGTTTCCTGGCAGGACAACGGCTATCCCATGGTGAATAGAGATAAATGTATCAAGTGCATGTGTTGTCATGAACTCTGCCCCACACAAGCCATAGATATTCACAAATCTTTTATTGCACAGAGGTTTACACGATGAAAGTGAAGTCCAGGGAAAGTCCCCGGATTTTGTCCTATCTTTACGCAATCGCCATAGTGCTCCTCATACTCTGGATCTTGGTGCTAGGCAGAAACAGCTTCTGGAATACCTACCAGTTGAAGCGCCAAGTGGAAGGTTTGGAGAAAGAAGCTGAATTTCTGAAAGCGGTAAACGACTCTCTGGCCAGAGAAAACATGCGCTTGAAGACGGATCCGGAGGCTGCCGAAAAAGCAGCCCGGGAACAGTTTGGCCTTACGAAACCGGGTGAGAAGGTCTTTAGATTTGTCCCATCTAAAGAGAATGAACGATGAAATTGCCCTACGATATCCCTGAAATGAGCGAGATTAAGCCCCGGGCTGTCGCGGAGCTTCAACGTTTAGCCGGCGAACTCTTCGATAAAGACTCCTCCAACCTCGAAGATAACATTGAAAGCCTGGTGAATCTAACAGTACAGCATCTCAACATGATCGAGGATCCCCAGCGCTTTATAGCAATTATTGCAGTATTCTTCGATGCCTGTTTTAAAGCTTTGAGCAAACCGCGCAAGAACCATGATAGTGAGCTCTACAAGTTCTTTGTGATCATGAATCATCTGCCTGTGCTGGAACAATCTCCCTTCTATGGGCAGATCCTGGAGATACTCTCACATTACTTTAATAAAAATGCATCAGTGATCAAGCTGTTTGATAAGCTGCAACTCCTCTATCTGTTTGTGGAAATTAAGCACTTCGATGCCGCCGCTGCTCTGGCCACGGAATTGGAGCAGGAGATTACCGAAGAACATCTCAGTTTCTACACTCTATATCAGATATGCTGTTTCAAGATCATGGATGCATTCAGCAATGTGGAAGCCAAAATCAGGATCCTCTTGAAACTCACTACTCATATTTTCCGCAATGAAGGTGAAGAGTGCGCTTTATTCCTGATGGGCCGTTGGATTAGCTCACTGGACATTCTGAGGCCTACTCCATATTATCGGGCTCTGTTGAACAACCTCTATGCGATTGTAAAGAGTCATCAGAACGTGAATAGCGCCATCGTGGGTTACGAACTGTTTTCCATGGACGACAGGATGACTTTGCCGGAAGCGAAGATGCAGCTTTTAAACGAGCTTATGTCCCTCAAAGAGAGTATGCTGAATGCGGAGCAACTGCATGCGCTGCATTTCTTTGCCGGCAACTATGTGAGCGGCAGGAATGAAAATTTCAGGGATAGCATCCAGAGCTTCAAATCGTCAAACTACTATCTGTATAAATGCTGGGAGCGTCTGATTGGCATATCGAAATACCTGAGGATGCATGTAAGCAATCGTGACTACAAAGTGTGTATCGGCTATATGGATAAACTCTATCTGGATCTCAGTCACCAGACCAGTATGCGAAACAACAGCTATGTGGAAAACATGCAGGCAAATTTCGACCGGATTGACGAGCTATACCGGGAGCTGGGCGAGCTCTCTCTCAGAGATACTCTAACCGGTTTGCGTAATAGACGATACATGGAAAACAACCTGATTCAGATCGTTGCGCTGGCTTTCAGGCATAAAGCTACGGTTAGTTTTGCTATGATGGATATAGACTTCTTCAAGAAGGTAAACGATATCTATGGGCATGCTGCCGGGGATCTTGTCCTGCAGGAATTGGGGAAGATGTTGGGCAAAGCCTTCCGCAAGAGTGATATAATCATCCGCTACGGAGGTGAAGAGTTTCTCGTGGTGCTGTTTGATATTATGCCCGATAAGTGCTTGGCTATGATGGAGGAATTGCGGACTGAGATAGAAGCAAGTACCTTCAAGTATCAAAGACACAAAATAAAGATAACGATTAGCATAGGCCTGGCCTGCAATTTGATGTATTCTGCTACTGAATTCAATGACCTCATGCAATATGTGAAGCATGCCGATAAAGCCTTGTATGTAGCCAAAGAGAACGGGCGTAACCGGGTCGAAGTGTATATGCCCGAGAAAAATCCTGCTTGACAAACAACACATAAGCGAAATTCCTTTCCTGATAAGGAGAATGCCATGGCAAAGATAGTCGTAAAGAATCTAAACAAGTATTATGATAACGGTTTCCACGCTGTAAAGGACGTTAGTTTTGTAGCTGAAGACAAGGAGTTTATGGTGTTAGTAGGCCCCTCGGGTTGCGGTAAAACTACTGTGTTGCGCCTGATTGCCGGTTTGGTAGAAATCTCCAGCGGGGATATTTATATAGGTGATAACCTGGTAAACAACAAGCCGCCTAAGGATCGCGATATCGCTATGGTGTTTCAAAACTACGCTCTCTATCCCCATATGACAGTGTTTGACAACATGGCTTTTGCTCTGAAGTTACGTGGTGAAAGCAAGGCGGAAATCAACAAAAAAGTAGATGTAGCTGCTTCTCTTTTGGGCATAGAGAGCATGCTGAAACGCAAGCCTGCACAACTCTCTGGCGGTCAGCGTCAGCGTGTTGCCGTAGGCAGAGCCATCGTGCGCAATCCTAAAGTATTCCTCTTTGATGAACCCCTTTCAAACCTGGATGCCAAACTGCGTGTGGCCATGCGCGCAGAGATCGTGAAGCTGCACCAGACCTTGGAAAACACCATGATCTATGTTACTCACGACCAAGTGGAAGCCATGACTATGGCAGATCGCATCGTGGTGATGAAGGACGGCATCATCCATCAGATAGACAGTCCATTGAATATATACAACAATCCCATAAACGTCTTTGTGGCAGGTTTCATCGGTAGTCCTGCCATAAATATGGTTACCGGCAAGCTTGTAGCAAAAGACGGCGCTCTTTGCTTCGACAGCACGGATTATCAGCTCACCCTCACTCCTGATCAGGCTACAAAGCTCAAAAAATATGAGAACAAGGCCATTATCATGGGTATTCGCCCCGAGGACATCTATGATGCCCGCCACGACAGCATGGCAGAATATCCTCAGAAGTTCAACCCGGTTTGTGATCTCGTTGAGCCGCTGGGCAGCGAATTTCACGTGGTATTGAAAACCAGGCAATACAGCTTTGTTGCCAGATTTGATCCCAAGGAACTGCCCAAGGTTGGTGCCGTACTTCCCGTAACCGTAGATATGGTGAAGGCGCATTTCTTCGATCCTGAAAGCGAGCTCGCCCTGTATTGAGATGAAGCGCTTCCTTCTGTGGATGCTGCTCATCTGTGTGCTTCCTCTGGCAGCGTCGATAGACGAAGATTCAGCCATGGCCAATGCCCTCTCCGGGCTTAGCCTACTCTCGAATTCGGTGGCGGATTACCGTATCTCTCCGGTGATGCAGATCAGAGGCTTTTGCACAAACTATATGCGTCCCTTCAATTCACCGGATATTAGCATTTATGGCCTGCATAATGCGATAAGTTTGAATAATCTCTTCATCGGGGTTGGGAATAGCTATCTATATCATTCAGACTATACCAAGCACAATACCTATCTGAACGCACATTACCTCCTCCGGGGTATTAGCGTGGGCGCTACCGGGCATATGATTTACGACTCTGTAGCTGGTGAGGACGGCGAATACGAATGGTATTACGATCTGGGTACAGCTTTCAATAGAGGCAGTTATGCCGCTGAGATCAAGCTCTTGCGATGCAAAAGCCCACTTCAACAGACTGCGTATAGCTTGAAGGGGAGTCTCAGTGAAGACTTGGATGCAGCCCTGGGATATGTGCAACAGAAGGAACAGAATGACTATTTTCGCGTAGCTGTTACCGCTAACCTTCTCAGTTTGATCACCCTTTACGGCTCCTGGCAAAGCGATCCCAATCGTTTTGGTATGGGCGTTCAGGTGAATACACACACCTGGAGTCTGATGTATTCGATCCGCAGCCATAGCACGCTGGATCCGGGACATGCGGTCTCACTGGATATCTATTGGTGAAAGCTGCCCTGGGGCTAGTCTTTCTGGTGATCTGCTCCGGGCTTTGTGCTCAAAGCCTTCCCGGTGAATTACTGGGCTTTCCGGAATTGGCGCAGGACGAGTTGATTGACGCCGTAACAGATGACTATTATAGAACTTATGAGCCTTTCAACACTGCCTTCTCCATCTCCGGATCCCACACCGGCAGCAACAGTGCAAGCGGTTACCTGCATCTGAAAAAGGACAATTGGCAAGTGCGGGGCGGATTGCGGGGGGAAAACAGCACTCTCGCTAATCTGCAGCTAATGTTTCGGGATTATGCTGTGCTAGGTGCATATAGAGTATCCTGGGGAAACGGACTGCTTTTAAATAGAAGCACTTATACTCCCGCTCTGCTCAATCCACCCAATCCCCAAACTTTTTCGCTTTCAGGACTGGCATTCAATCTGAATAAGGGAAATTGGGGACTATTGGCTGCGCTTTCGCAAGTGGATCGGGATGTGGTTTTAAATGAAGGCAACATCTCACAACTGCCTAAAAATAAACGGAATTACCTGAATTCAAGCTGGGAAAGAATCGGTGCTATAGGCTTATACTATGCAGAGGAGCATACCGCAGCCGGAGCTCTTTACTATCGCCAGGGTTACGACCGTGGCTTTGTAAATGCTGAAACGGACTCTTTGCTTCATGCTTTCAGTGCGTATCTGGGTATGCATACCAAGCATCATAGGCTAATGACAGAGTTGGTGCTGCAAGATGGCTCTCCTTCACTAAAGGCGGACTGGCAATTCAGCCAGGGAAAAGTGCAGAGTATGTGGGCTTACACCATGATGAAGCGCTATCAACGTCCTGCTTATGCTTCTAAAGCCATGCTGATCAGCTCTCTGGATAGGCGGGAAGAACTCCGGGCAGAGATCGGCTATCAAGCCTTGAAACACATGAACATCGCCTTTGGAACTGTGCTGAACAATCGCCGGGGAGATGTATCCGATCCCGACTGGCTGGCTCATAACAGCCTGAAACTCACTTATCGCGATCAACACAGCATGCTTAGCATGGTCATCAAGACGATTGACAGAGAAATCCTTGCAATGGTAGATTCCACATATGCGGATAGCCGTCCCAACCACTGGCGCTTTGCTCTGTCTGCTGAACACCAGCTCAATCCCGTTTGGGATATCCAGATGAAGGCTCGTTATCATCACCAAAAGCATAATGCAAGCCTTCGCAGCGGTTCATATTGGGCTCAACACATTGGTTACCGGCATCGGGTTCTCAAGATGAAGGTGGGCATAGCCGCAAGTTCCAGCGTGAATTACAAGATGATACTGTATCAGGACAACGATGAGGGCTATGAGATTCTGGGAGATTCCACGCTTCGGGCGGAGTTTGAAAGCACATATCAATGGCGGGGTTTTAGTCTGAAAGCGGTTCTGTATCAGAATATGGTCAAGCCCCAAAGCACTGGCATCACCCTGAAGCTAAACGGCAGCTTCGGATAAAGCCAAATAATATACGGAGTTCAAGACACCTATGCTATCTATATATGTAAAACAAATTAAGGGAGGCTTGGAATCGGGCAATGCATAGAATCTACCCCAGATATTGAAGTCCGCTTAATTTATAACATATAGGTATACAATAAGACACATAAGGTCAAATGGACTTCAATCGCATTATCCAAGTTAAACTTAGTGTAGTAATCTCAGTATTGCCACAGCGACCGAAGGGAACTTCTGAATCTGCGTGATATTCATCCCCTCTATATCAAGCATTTCCGAAGCAGATATAAAGCTGTTATCATTCAGTGCCCGCTCGATGATAACCCGATAATAACTGGTTCAAGTATAGATAAACCAGAGGAGGAATAAAGCTCTAGAGCTATTCGGTAGATTATCTGCCAAATTTGGGTGTGGCTGTCCAGTAGCAAAACGTCATTCATGCCTTGACGAGTCACAGAGGTGAGGGCAGCATTTTGGACTATTCATAGTTCATAAATCGCACGTAAAGCCTGTATCGCATTTATCTGACAGCGTAACAGGGGGCGACGGGGATCAATAAAATCCGGATACTGAAGATCATCCCTAAGATAGCTATTTACCTTTTCTGAGGCATATTGGATGGGATTACGATATGGGGCAAAGCGTCCGTAGCGGATGTTCATAATCTCTCCAAACACGATGCGCAGCAGTTTGTTACGGATTCGCATCGGAATGTTGAAATCCCGAAAGGCGGGGAGTGGAATCGGAAGGTACTTTTGGCGATATATATACCAAAGCTTCCTGCCCACCAGCAGATGAAGCGGGACTTTCGCCCAAAAATCCATAAGCTCAGCATCCCACAAGGGCAAACACCACTGGTAACCAAAATATTCATAGACACGCACCGAATTCACGATGAATTTCGCCTGCCGCTCACAGATATTCCAATCCATGCAAAGCATCGCAGTCCAACGAGCATCCGCTTCTTTGGGGATATCGATGGTCTCTTTTATCCTTTGGGCAAATCTCTCGTGCCACAGTGGTGATAAATCTCGCCACAGACTGTAATGCTGTTTGCTAATCTGCCCGATAATCTCTGCATCGCTGAAGCTCTCTTGTTCCATGTACAGTGGCGGCATGTGAGCGCCTTGCAGCAGATCCGCAGAATGACCGGGGATAAACACGCTATCGGCTGGAATCAAGCCTTTCTTTTGCATGTCCCGCACTGCATGCCAATCCTGGATATGAGCGCTGGATACAGCATTTACAGCGTGTTTATAATGCTGCTTACGCTCTTCCGAGAAATATACCTGAAACCAGCTATCCCGGCTGTGCTCGGCAAATATCCACGGAATTTGCAGGTATTTTGCCACTTTTTGGGAAATGCGAACTTCCGGGCTCGTTTTGGCATCGTATGTGAAGCAGAATATCTTGGGATACTGCGCTTGTTTAAGAAGATAGGCAATCAGGCGGGAGTCGTATCCACCGCTCAAAGGTATTACCGCAGGGCGTCCTTCAAGCGAGTGTATTAACCTGTTTATTGCTTGTTGATGCAGTACATGCAGCCTTTGGCACAGCTCTTCCGTGCTGCTGTCGCTAACTTCTGGCTGAACGTATGTATAATACCGTTGCAGCCGCGGCATTTCTCCCTTGTTGATCAGCAGATAACTGGCTGCCGGGATTTGTTTTACATTAGGGTCCAAAGTCTCATCCCGGCACACATATCCCGTCATCAAAAATTCTGCTAATATCATGGGATCACCGGATTTGAGGGTATCGATATCCAGATGATGTAAGGCTTCGCTACTATCTGCCACATTGCCCTCACAGTCCCAAAACAGCGGGATGGAACGGATGCGATCCACTGCGGCCAATACATAGTCCTTCCCCTCGATCACCATCGCGAAACAACCATTTGCCTTCTGTAACTCGGCTTCTATCTCCGGGATGCTTTTTCCCTCGCTAAAGCGTTGAAATATATCACTTAGATCTGCCTTATTGCCCTCATCATCATAGAGATAACCTATAAAATGAAGGTTCGAGAGCTGTTCCCAGCCGCTTTTACTTTTTATCATTTACGTCTCAGATTGAGCAGTATGGCAAGATCGGTGGGTTGGCAGCATCATCTCTTTTATGCTGAAGCCATCGCCAACTTTCAGAATTACCAGATAGTAGATTCCATAAAGGATGTAGGAGATACTGGATGCAAATGCTGCGCCCTGGCTTCCCCAAAGGGGGATGAAGACCATATTCAGGATGATGTTTAGGATCAGGCAGCCAAGAGTGATGTATAGATGTACTTTGGGCCTTCCGGAGCAGAAAAACCATGGAGAGACCACTTTGGGAATGCAGGCAAAGAGGATGCCGGGCAAGAGGATCAGCATCAGACGTGTCGCCAAAGCGTAATCCGCTCCATATACCCAGGGGATTAGCAGACTGCCGGGGATTGCTATGAGACACAAGCCAATGCAGATGCTGAAGCTGATGCGGTTTGTGCGTGCCAAAAGCTCCTTGCCGTCATCTCCTTCAGGAAGGTTGAAGAGCCTACCCGTGAGGGCGATATTGATGGAATTGGGCAATAAAAACATCAGTTCGGCAATAGTTACGGCGATGGTGTAGATTCCCAGGTCTTCCGTGCCCAGATAGTTCTTGATCATGATCTGATCTACCCTGTAATGCATGTAAGAAAACAGCGCAGAGGCCCAGGACACACTACCATAGGCGAATTCCATCTTTATAAGGGGAATCGATATCCCAGCAGAGTAGTTTTCTTTCAGCTTGATTTGGATGAGAATGAACCATAATAGCAAGGCAATTACCGTAGTGAAGAAGAATGATTGTACGGTCAGCATGCCCAACAGCCACAGCAGGACTATCACCCCGCTTTTCACAAAGAAGGATATCAATCCGATCTGATTGTTCAGAATGATGCGTTCGTCACCAGTTAGCCACGCTTGATGGTGCCCGATAAAGAAGTAGGATACCATCATCACCAGGCCGCCGATTACCATTAGCCAATTGTAATCCTGCATTATAATCCCGAAGTATTTCAGCAAGATCACTACTGTTATGAAAAACACGGAGAGGAAGCCTAAAACATTCATGTTTGTACTGTAGATCACCATCCGCTCGACGTTGCTCCGTTTCTGATGGAAGGCTGCAGCGGATGTGATGCCCAGATGTCCAAAATTGCCCAATAGGGTGAATATCAGGATGATGTAGGCTACATAACCCTGGCGTACAGGCCCCAACGCCCGGGCAACTACTATGCCGGTCACTACTCCAAAGATGATCTTCAGAGCTTGCGTAAAGAGGTTGTGACCTATGTTTTTCCTGTAGCCCATGTATCTCTAAAATATCTCAGCTTGTTCCGCGATGGGGCTGAGACCCAGGTGGCGATAGGCTTTGAAAGTAACCTTGCGACCCTGTGTAGTACGCTCCAAAAAGCCCTGCTGCACCAGATAAGGCTCAAATATCTCCTCGATGGTTCCGGAATCCTCGCCGATGGCGGTAGCAATGGTCTTGATGCCTACCGGACCGCCACGGTAGTTCTCTATGATAGTTGCCAATATGCGTTTATCCATCTCATCCAATCCTGCATGATCCACCTGCAGCATCGTGAGAGCAGCATTGGCTATCTCCAGTGTGATGATGCCGTCTCCTCTGATCTGGGCATAATCCCGTACCCGGCGCAACAAGCGATTGGCGATGCGTGGCGTACCCCGGCTGCGGCGTGCCAACTCTTGCACTCCTTGCTCATCGGTGGGAATGTTTAAGAGCATGGCAGAGCGTTTGATGATGCGCTCGATGGATGCCTGGTCGTAATAATCCAACCTCAGTACAATACCAAAACGGTCTCTCAATGGCGGTGTCAGCAATCCGGCGCGAGTGGTGGCCCCTATCAAAGTGAAAGGCTCGATGGGTATCTTCAGCGTGCGTGACGAAGGTCCGCTATCCAGAATGATCTCCATCTCGTAGTCTTCCATGGCAGGATAGATGTACTCTTCAATCACGTGTGAGAGACGGTGGATTTCATCGATGAAAAGTGCTTCCTGCCTGCCCAGATTGGTGAGTATGCCCGCCAAATCCGATGGTTTTTCGATTACAGGACCGCTGGATACTGTGATGTTTACCCCCATTTCACGGGCAATTATGGATGCCAGTGTGGTCTTGCCCAGTCCGGGAGGGCCATAAAACAGTACATGATCCAACGGTTCACCCCTCAGGCGGGCTGCTTGGATGCTGATGTCCAGCTGTTCTTTGATGTGATTCTGTCCTACAAAGTCACTTAAAGTTCGCGGTCTCAGTGCGTGGTCAAATTCAGTTTCATCCGTTTGTAGGGCGGGATTGTTTATTCTTTCCAGCATGTTACTTCTGTTTGTATGGAGGAATCACGAGCGGTTCATCCAAGAGCTTGATCAGGTTTGTTCCTTCCGGGATGACTATTTGCCAGCCTTTGGTCTGTCCGCTGGCTTTATGGGTCAGCATCATGTGCATCGTGTCTCCGGCCTGCCATTGGCGTTTGAAATTGCCCAATTGGATACTTACTATCACGGTTTTGGAAAACTTCATACCGTCTCCAACTTCTTTGATGGCAATAGTATGAATGGGATGCGTTTCGGTGGAGATTACTTCATCGGGATTGGCCTGCATCCATGCACGCAGTACATACTCGTTTGCACTTTTCTTCTCTGTGGCTGTCACCACGGGATTGCTGCCATCGTTCAGTACCAGTTTCTGCACGTAAACGCGAGGAATCGTTATCCCTGCAAGGCTAAAAGCCAAGAGTACGAAAGAGAGTACTACAATGAATTTCTTCAAGATCTGCCTCCTAATGCAGTGTGCCCAGTATTTTACGGAACTGCAGGTGCCATACCATCCAGGCTGCTTCCCATACGATATGTCTGTTCATTTTGGATACACCGTTGATGCGCTCGGTAAAGACAATGGGAATCTCCTTGATGCGGAAACCCTTTGCCCAAGTACGAAAGTTCATCTCGATCTGGAAAGCATAGCCATCAGAGAGAATTTTGTCCAGGTTTATGCTTTCCAATACTTTGCGCCGGAAGCATTTGAATCCGGCAGTGGGATCTTTGATGGGCATGGATGTGATGATCCTGACATACTTTGAGGCAAAATAGCTGATCAACAGACGTTTGAAAGGCCAGTTGATGATGTTTACACCGTTTGAATACCGAGAGCCAATCACGAGGTCATATTTCTGCGCAGCTTCTATAAGGCGCGGGACATCGTCCGGATTGTGCGAAAAATCGGCATCCATCTCCATAATGTATTCAAAGCCGCTATCCAAAGCGTATTTAAAGCCGGTAACATAAGCTGAGCCCAATCCCATTTTTCTGGGTCTCTCAATCAAATGGATTCTGTTTTCCTGCTCCATCATCCGTTTCACTACCCCGGCAGTCCCATCCGGGCTATTGTCGTCCAGCACCAGGATTTCCAGATCCGGATTGTTCTTCAGCAATATGCCCAGCAGGCATTCGATGTTTTCTACTTCGTTGTAAGTGGGTATTATTACCAGAGTTTTCATTACTTATCCATATTATTCTTTAGCAGTTGGGATTCCGGCACATTGCGAAACGCCTTGGCGGGGTTGCCAACCATGATCTTGCCTGCTTCTACATCCCGGGTGACAACCGCTCCTGCAGCCACTGTGCCGTCTGTGGCGATGGTCTTTCCGGGAAGGATGGTGGCATTCACACCGATGCGGGCACCGCTTTTCATGGTGATGCCCTGGAAGTGTTTAAAGCGTTCTGGATCGCGAGCCATATAGTTATCATTACTGGTGGCAACGCAGGGCGCCACAAAACAGTAATCTTCAATCTTCGAATATGCGGTAATATAGGAGTTTGTCTCGAATTTGTTGCGAGAACCTATCTCAACATAGTTTTCGATGGTTACGTTGCGTCCGATGATGTTCAAATCGCCTATTTTCACATTTTCGCGAATGGTGACCATATCCGCTATCAGATTGCGTTCACCGATCTCACTTTGCACATATATCACCACATTCGCACCGATTTGACAATAGCTGCCGATCTTTGCCGGAGCCAGGTTTTCGGGAATCTTGAATATGCTGCGCGGAGAGGAAAGAGGTTTCTTGCCGATTATCACATTGTCATCGATGCGCACATTTGCTCCGATGACACTATTGGCGTGAATAACTACATTGTGGCCTATCAGGCAGTTATCGCCTATTGTCACGTTTTCCAGTATCACGCTGTTGAAACCGATCGTAACATCTTTTCCTAAGCTGGCACTGCAATCTATATGATGGTTCATATTACCTCCATTTCACTTGAGCAAGTTTTCTATAGACAAGGATTAAGGCAAGCAAAAAATGTGCATAGCAGTAGATAAGGAGTTTTTTTGCATGAAAGAGTGGATTGAAAAACACAGGCAATACCTGAAATTGGAGGGTAAAAGTCAGCATACTCTGGATGCCTATCAGAGCGATTTGGAACAGTTTGCCAGCTTCTTGCTGGAGTCCTTTCAACTGCAAAATCCAGCCGATATTCAAAAGCTCCACATCCGCGCCTTCCTGCAGTGGCTTTCCGGTTTGCCGGATTGCAACCGCAGCCTAGCTCGCAAACTTGCCTCCTTGAACTCATGGTTCAAATTTCTGAAATACCGGGGACTTAGAAGCGATAACCCGATGCGCGGGATTCGTAGGCCGAAGTTTGAGATTCCCCTGGCAAAGGTCTTCAGCGAAGAAGAGATGGAACTGCTCCTAAAAATACCAGATACTTCAGACATCTTTGGTATCAGAAACCTGGCAATGCTGGAGCTGCTCTACAGCTGCGGCCTGCGTTTGATGGAATTGGCAAATCTCAGCCTGGAGGATATCGACTTTCGCCGCCGGATAATCCGGGTAATGGGCAAGGGCAAAAAACAAAGAATGATTCCCGTGGGATCAAAGGCCTTTGACGCTTTGAAACAGTATCTGGAAAAGAGAAATATGCTGGTTTATGAATACAGCTCCAACCGCGTTTTTCTCACCAAATCCGGCAAAGATTTTGACCGGACGCAACTGAACAGAATTCTCTCCCGCTACCTGGATCTTATCGCACGGGATAAGGGCTACTCTCCGCACACTATCCGGCACTCCTTTGCCACTCATTTACTCTCCAGAGGTGCAGAATTGCGTGTCATTCAGGAAATGCTGGGGCATTCCAAACTCTCCACCACCGAGATCTACACTCACCTTACTCTGGAAGAGATCAAAGAAGCCTATGAAAAGGGGCATCCGCGCAGCAAGGAATAGTTAGTCCCTCCATTCCGATCTCCTCTTAAAGTGCTTTCCTCCCTCCTTGGACTCTCCTTTGTTGATCAAGATAAAACCGTTATCATCTAGTGTTCACTCGACAAGAACTCGATTATATCAGCTTCGACATAACTTTATCATCTGAAGATCAGCATACTATACTAGCGTCTTTTTGGTGCGTAGGGAAGATTTTTCTTTACAAAAGCTGAAGAATATTCAGCCTTGAGCAGAGCATAACTGCCCATGGCAAAGCACTGAGTAACAAAAAGATGGTGGGACAAAATGAAAGATAAACTGTATCTTATCGACGGTACGGCGCTATTGTATCGCGCCTACTTTGCCTTCATCCGCAATCCGCTGATAAACAGCAAACAGGAGAACACCTCTGCCATCTTTGGTGTATTGAATTCCTTCATCACCCTTGTGGACAAGATGGATGCCGCCTATGTGGCAATAGCGTTTGACCGTAAAGCAGCTACTTTTCGACATCAGGACTACAAAGATTACAAGGCAAACCGCCCCCCGATGCCGGATGATCTGCAGAGTCAGATAGAGCCGGTAATTGAGTTCTTCCGCCTCATCAAAGTGCCGCAGATCGGAGCAGACGGCTATGAGGCAGATGATGCTTTGGGCACTCTTGGAACGCATTTTCGGGATCGATTTGACATTGTGTACGTAACCAGCGACAAGGATTATTGCCAATTGGTGGATGAAGCGGGGGTGATGTATGATCCCATGAAAGACCACATAATGGATGCAGCAGCGGTGCTCGAAAAATATGGCGTACGACCGGATCAATTTGTGGATTATTTGGCCCTGGTAGGGGATAGCTCTGACAACATCCCGGGGGTACGAGGCATAGGACCTGTGGCTGCCACTAAGCTTTTGCAGCAGCATGAGAGTCTGGATGCGATCTATGCGGATTTGGACAAGGTAGAGCCGAAGTATCGCCAGAAATTGGAAGAGAACAAAGACAATGCCTACCTCTCGCAGCATTTGGCACGGATAGTACGGGATGCCAAGTTGGAAATACCTCGGGCGGAAGAACTCTCTTTTGATGCTGCCCGGCTTTCCGAATCCTTGCCGCTATTGAAACGCTACGAGATTAGCAGTTTACAGAAGAAGATAGAAGCGCGCATCCATGCCAATGAACCTGTACAAAGCATCAAAGAAGAGCAGGCCGACATCTTTACCAACCCGGTTCCGGATTCGCTTGCTCCTGAGATTGAGGCAGGTTCCAAAGCTCCCTTCGAAGTGCAATTAGTAACTGTGAACGATCTGGACAGTGTGCTAAAAGAGATCTCCGGAGTCGCAGTAGTCAGCCTGGATACGGAGACGGATTCTCTGGATGCCAGGGAGGCGAATCTGGTGGGGATTTCGCTTTGTACGCGGCCGGAGCGGGCATATTACCTGCCTCTGGGACATCAGATGGAGGATAATCTACCCTTGAAGGAGAGCTTGGAAGCACTGCACAAAGCGCTGAAAGGCAAAGAGATAATAGGACACAATCTCAAGTATGACTTCATGGTGCTGACGCGATATGGCTGGCAAATACCCATGAAATACTTCGATACCATGATTGCCGCATACATCCTAGATGCCGGTAGTTTCAGCTTTTCTTTGGATGAATGTGCGAAACAGGAACTGAATTATACCATGTTGCCGATCTCGGCTTTGATTGGTAGTGGCAAAAAGCAGATCAGCTTTGATCTTGTGTCTCAACATGATGCATGTTTTTATTCTGCGGAAGATGCTTGGGCGGCTTTTCGGCTGTATGAAATCTATAAGGATCGCATTGCAAAAAGCCCTGCCCGCGATGTGTTTTATCAGATGGATATACCGCTCTTGCCCGTACTGATGAAGATGGAAGATAATGGTGTAAGCATCGATGAGAGGATCCTGGCAGACATCTCGCACCATCTGAATGAGCAGATCAAGAGCCTCAGCGAGGAGCTTTATGAAGCAGCGGGTTACGAATTTAACCTGAATAGCACGCAACAGTTGGCAAAACTCTTGTTTGAAGATTTGGGGCTGCCTGCAAAGAAGAAGACCAAAAGCGGATATTCTACCGACAACAGCGTATTGGAAGCACTCTCGGAAGAATATGAGATCGCAGGCAAGATCATCGAATACAGGCAGCTGGTGAAGTTGGAAAGCACCTATGTAAGTGCGTTGCCAAAGCTGGTGAATCCCAATTCCGGCCGCATTCATTCCTCCTTCAATCAGTGCGTGGCCTCCACCGGGAGATTGTCTTCCACCAACCCTAATCTGCAGAACATCCCGGTAAGAACCAAGATCGGTAGAGAGATACGCAAAGCCTTTGTTGCAGGGGACGATTCCAGCGTGATCCTGGCGGCGGATTACTCTCAGATAGAGCTTCGCCTTTTGGCATTGATGTCCGGAGACCAAATGCTG
>JALOBM010000042.1 GCA_023228285.1 Candidatus Cloacimonadota bacterium
TGCTCTAAAAGGGTATCGCAAAGCTGGATAATGACATACGAACTATTTCTCGCTAGCGACACTCCATTTTCCAAGCACTTAGGTGTAGGAAAGATTAGCAGTTAATATGCGATATCGTAATTGGTTCATACATCATGTTGTTTATCTCTTGATCCTGCGCAGCACATCGCGCATGGAGTTTGAAGCTTTGAATCTCAGCGTTTTCCAACTGTCTCTGGCCAGAGCGGAGAATATCTCCGTTCTGCGGTTGTGAAATTGCAGGGAGTATGGTAGGGGCGGGATATTGATTCCCTGTTTATATGCCCAAAGGATCAGTGTCTGACCATAGCCATAGTGTTTCAGTGCAGGCAGGGTCCAATGCGCGAAATATGTCAAGCAGAATCTCTAGTTTTTTACTATCCTAGTTGTTGAAAGACATATACAATATTGCTTGTATTCGATCCAGATATGCCTTTACCCGCTCTTCATCCCCAATACATTAAGGTGAGCTGAACTGGATATAAGGCTGTTATCATGCTGTGCTCACTCGATGATCACCCGATGATATCTGCTTTATATCTGCATAATTCATAGGGGAAGCCTGGATTGAACTCATTCATACTGACGGATCTGTGAACGGAATCAGTGGATTTGAGCATAAATGAAGTTTGCATAGTGACAGTTTGTAATGAAGTTCGATACGGATAGCACTAGCAGTAATGCTGCGCCTTGACAATTGTGCGGCTGCATGCAAAGATGGCACCAGAGGAAGAAATGGATAGTACTGGATTATCAGACAAGCAAATAGTTGCTCTGGTGGATTGCAACAATTTTTACGTCTCGTGTGAGCGCGTGTTCAATCCCCGGCTGCGAAAGGTTCCGGTGGCAGTGCTATCCAACAACGACGGCTGCATAGTATCGCGTAGTAACGAGATAAAAGCGCTGAAGATACCAATGGGTGCACCGGGTTTTAAGCATGAAGCCTTCATTCGTAAACACAACGGCGTTCTGCTATCCTCGAATTACGCATTATATGGAGACATGAGCGCACGTGTGATGGATGTATTGGGCAGGTTTTCTCCCAATGTGGAGATATATTCCATCGATGAAGCCTTTTTGGATCTCACCGGCATCCGTGAAAGGGATTGGGAAGCGTGGGGCAGGAACCTCAGGCGTACCGTGTATCGCTGGACAGGTATCCCGGTTTCGGTTGGTATCGGAAGATCAAAAACCCTTGCCAAAGTAGCCAACCATCATGCCAAGAGGATCTCTGCATTTAAGGGATCTTTGTGTGTATTGGATGCCAAACGCTGCGAAGAGGCATTGCGCAGGTTGCCGGTAGGAGATATTTGGGGTATCGGCAGGCAATATGATAAGTTCCTTAGGCAGAATAAGATAGAGAATGCACTGCAACTCCGCGATGCAGAAGATAAATTCATCAATCATTATCTGACCACAGTGGGACACAAGACTGTCCTGGAATTACGTGGATATTCCTGTATAGACCTTGATGACGCGCCCGTAGCGAAGAAGAGCATCGTAAGTTCGCGTTCATTTGGCAGGCAGGTGGAGAGATTTGAGGATCTTCAGGAAGCTGTGTCCACTTATGTGACGCGCAGTGGGGAAAAGCTAAGGCGGCAACACAGTGTGGCAGGGCACATGATGGTGTTTTTATCTACAAACAGGTTTAAAGAGGGGCCACAATACAACAATTCTCTCTCCACCAGTCTCTTTCCACCTACAGCATACACTCCGGACATGATCCGAGTCGCGCTGCAACTGCTGGATGAACTGTATCTCCCCGGTTTCGAATACAAAAAAGCCGGGGTAATGCTGGCGGATATTATTCATGAAGACGATGTGCCGCTAAGTATTATGGATGTGAACTACCTGGACGATCATCGGACAAATCTGATGAAGGCTGTGGATAGACTCAATCGAATGTATGGTCGAGACACCGTGAGTTATGCCAGCAATGGAATCAAGCAAGAGTGGCAGATGAAGCGGGCACGCCTGAGTCCACGCTATACCACGTCCTGGAAGGATCTGCCCCGGGTAAAATGATGAGATATACGATCAAACGCGATGTTCAGGCGCAGATCAAGGTCTTGCGCAGCGAGTTTATCGCATTCCTCTACAGAGTGGAGGACACCGCAGAAGCGCAGGAAATCCTACGCAGACATCAGACTGAGTATCAGAATGCCACCCACAATTGTTATGCTTATGTGCTGGGATTTGAGGGCGAGAACCAATACTATTCTGATGCTGGAGAGCCGGGGGGAACAGCGGGCAAACCAATATTGAACAGCCTTTTGCGTCACGATCTTTCGGGAGTACTGGCTGTGGTGACCAGGTATTTTGGCGGCATCAAACTGGGAGTGAAGGGCTTGATCGATGCATATACTTTGGCTACCACCGAGGCTATCAAGCTTGCAGAAATGCAGGAGTATCAGAAACATATATGTTTCAATTTAACAAGCAACTACGCACACATAGAGACTATTCGTCATCACTTGGCAGTACTAGGCGCTGAGGAACAAGATGCGCAGTATGGCGAGGGAGTGCGGCTGAGCTATCAGATAGCCGAGTCAAGCTGGGGAGCCGCAAGCGAATTTTTGGATGGTTACAAAGCCTTAGGCAGATTAGATTATCAAGCGGAGGAATAATTGAAAATATTACTTCTGATAGTACTGATCTCCATTATTACAACAGTATTGGCCCAAACCCGGTTTGTCGATATTACAGATGTATCCCGGCTGGAGTATGGGGAAATGGTACCAAGAGGGGCAGAATATGAAGTAGTCTTAGATAGCCTCATATCTGCTTCTGGTGGAACCACTTGATAAGGAGGAAAACAGATGATTCGTAAAGCAATTCATGCCGGGACTTTCTATCCCCGGTTTGCCAATCAAATCCAGGATAATATCGCCCAATGGTTGAAAAACGCTGGGGCTAGTCCGGCAAATGAACGCTGTCTGGGCTTGATTTTGCCGCATGCCGGTTACATCTATTCGGGAGCGTGTGCCACCTTGGGATTGGCATCCGCTGCTGGTGAGAAATTCGATAGTATAATAGTAGTGCATCCTTCACATCAGGGCATCCATTTTGATTTCTCCGTATCCCCATTTACAGAATATGAGTGTCCTCTGGGCAATCTTACTCTGGACAACGAGTTATATAGAATCTTGAGTCCTGCGGGAGAGAAGAATCTGGATCTGGACTATCATCGCCTGGAACATTCATTGGAGATACAATTGCCCCTCATCAAGCATTTCTTTCCTGATGCAAAGATCTGCCCTGTGATGATGGGAAACCAGATACCATCTGTGGCAGAGCGCTTGGGTGCTATATTGTATGATGCTGTTTACAAATCCGCAAAACGCATCCTGGTAGTGGTTTCCAGCGATCTATCGCATTATCACAATTCTGAACTTGCTGAACAGATGGATGCTCTGGTTATTCGCCACGTAAGCCAGTTGGATCCCGTTGCGCTGTGGCACGGGAATGAACTGGGAAAACTGGAAGCCTGCGGCATCGGGGGAATAATGGCATTACTCTATATGGCAAAACTCTACAAATCCCCCCAAGTGAGGGTGATAAACTACACGCATTCGGGAAAGGTATCGGGAATGAACAGCCAGGTGGTGGGTTATCTGGCGGCGCGGATATATGAATAGGAGACATTATGTATAACGATTTGCAACGCAAGGAATTGCTGGATTATGCCGCGGCAGTTATTAAAAACCGTTTGGACCACAGTAGCTACAGAGTGCCTCAAGATCCCGCTTTCCAAGAGAAGCGCGGAATCTTTGTCAGCTTACACAAGAATGGAGATTTGCGGGGTTGCATCGGGTACATTCTGCCTTATAAGAACATCGTGGATACGGTACGAGAAACGGCCTTGGCGGCTGCGTTCAATGACCCCCGGTTTTTACCCTTATCCTTGCATGAATTACCGGCAATACAGATCGAGATATCCATCCTCAGTGAGCTTCAGCTCTTAAGTAGCATTGATAACATCGTAATCGGCAGGGATGGATTATATCTTCAGCATCCGGATGGTAGCGGCTTGCTGCTGCCACAGGTAGCAGTGGAATGGAAATGGGATGTAGCCACTTTTCTGAAGCATTTGTGCAGGAAAGCCGGATTGCCGGACAGGGCATATCTGGATGCGGAGGCTCGACTGTACCGGTTTGAAGCAGAGATATTTGCGAATAAAAGGGCAGAATGAGGGAATGCTGGTTCCTTCGCTATTGTCATTAATGGTATGGAGTTAGAAGATGAAGGTAGCCTTTAGGAATGGGATAGCAATAAGTTCATCATCTTCGGTATCAGGTTCCAGAGGCCTCATACCGCCGAGATCCCAACTTACATGGCTCCCCTTGAAACGGATCCCGAATAGTACTCCGCTGTTTTTTGCTATTATCATGCAAGGGGCGATGCATTTTTTCTGTTGACAAAATTCCAGACTTTTGGCTAATGGTTTTTCACGTTGATGAGCGGGAATAGCTCAGTGGTAGAGCGCTACCTTGCCAAGGTAGATGTCGCGGGTTCGACCCCCGTTTCCCGCTCCAGTGTTTTTCAGGCGACATAGCCAAGTGGTAAGGCAGAGGTCTGCAAAATCTCCATCCCCGGTTCAAATCCGGGTGTCGCCTCCATAATCTTCAACCTTTGGAAGTATATAATTTGGTACCAAAAGGTACTACAGCTAGTGCCGGAGTGGTGGAACAGGTAGACACAAGGGACTTAAAATCCCTCGGGTGCAAGCCCGTGCCGGTTCAAGTCCGGCCTCTGGTACCATCTTTTCAGCGGGAATAGCTCAGTGGTAGAGCGCTACCTTGCCAAGGTAGATGTCGCGGGTTCGACCCCCGTTTCCCGCTCCATTATTTTATGACGATAAAAGCGATAATATTTGATCTCGATGGCACCCTGATAGATTCGATGGGTTTGTGGCGCATGGTGGATGAAGAGTTCCTCAGCTCACGCGGAATTGCTGTGCCCGAAGACCTCTTTGACCATCTGCCTCAGGGGAATAGCTTTATCCAGACTGCGCAGTATTTCAAGGATCGTTTTGCTTTGCCGGAATCCCCTGAAGCGATCATGCAGATCTGGACAGAAATGGTGCAAGAGCATTATGCTGGTTCCGTGGCTCTGAAAAGTGGGGTAGACCATCTACTGGAACGCTTGAAGGAGCGGGGTATAAAAATTGGTCTGGCCACCAGCAATTCCTACGAATTGGCACATAAATCCCTTACTTACAATCGAGTGTGGCATTACTTCGATTTCGTCTCCACCGGGGATATTGAACTGAGAGGCAAGCCATATCCGGACATATACTTGAATTGTGCCAGGGGTTTGGATTTAGATCCCGTGCAATGCATTGCCATAGAAGATACCCTGAGTGGAGTGCAAGCGGCTAAAGCTGCTGGAATGATCACTCTGGCGATTCACTATGCGGATAGTATCCGCGATCACGATTGCATCCGTGAGACCGCTGATGCCTTTTGTGAAGACTATTCACAAATTCAGAACGAGATAAGGAAACACAGAATAGATATATGAAGCTATACATTATAATAGGTGCTTATGGAAGCGGTAAAAGTGAATACAGCATTCATCTGGCGCGTAGTTTGAAAGCAAAAGGGGAAAAGGTCTCTCTTGCCGATATGGACGTAGTAAATCCATACTTCCGCACTCGGGATGTGCGGGATGAATTTGCTGCGGAGGGCATAGAAGTGATCGCTCCCGACGGTGAATTTAGCCATGCCGATCTGCCGATGATCTCACCCCGCATCAAAGGTGCCATCGAAGACTATGAGCGAACCGTGATATTGGATGTGGGGGGCGATCCCGCAGGATGCCGTACCTTGGGCCGGTTTGTGGATCCGATTGCAAAGCGCGGATACAATATGCAGCTTGTAGTGAATACTTCACGTCCTTTCACCAGCACTCCGAACGAGATTAGTGCCATGATCAATATGCTGGAAGCTGCATCCAAGCTGAAAGTGCAAGAACTAGTTTGTAATACCAATCTGATGGAATATACCGATCAAGAACTGGTGGAAAAGGGACTGGGCATGGTGGAGGAAGCCGCAGATATGCATCAACTGAAGCTCAATACATATATTGTATTGGATGCCTATGCGGATAAAGTGCCGGACAAGCTGAGAGGCAAAAAACGTCTAGTGATGTCCTACACCTTGCGGAAACCCTGGGAAAAGCTTGTCATGAAGGGCATCTGAGTACTTTTTAGTAAAGCATGTTGTACCGGGTACATGATGTGTCCGGTTTTTCATTGGAAGGTTCGGAGCACGTTCTAAACTAATCCTTTACAAATATGGGGCTTTGGAAATGATGACTAAATATAACGAAAAAAGGATCCCTCAAACTTGACTAAATTCTCTGATATCACCCTCCCGGAACCCATAATAAGGGCTGCAACACATCTTGGTTATGAAACCTTAACTCCCATACAAGACCTTGTAATCCCATGGCTGCTGGAAAACAGCCGGGATTTAGTAGCTTTAGCACAGACAGGCACTGGTAAAACTGCTGCCTTCGGCTTTCCCATCCTTAGCGAAACTGACATCGAAAACAGCGAAGTACAGACTATCATTCTGTGCCCAACGCGTGAATTGTGTCTGCAGATTACTCACGATCTTGAATCCTATGCCAAATACCTGACTCGCATCCGCATCGCAGCGATCTATGGTGGCGCTTCCATTCAACACCAAAAGGAGAGCCTTAGAAGCGGCATCCACATCGTGGTTGGTACTCCCGGACGTGTGAACGACATGATCCGTCAGGGAGCGCTCAAATTGGGGCATGTATCCAGATTGGTGCTGGATGAAGCAGATGAAATGCTGAATATGGGTTTTAAAGAAGAACTGTTTGAGATCATGAAGCATATCCCTGCTGAACGGCAAACGATGCTCTTTTCTGCCACAATGCCCAAAGATGTGGAGCACTTGGCATCCCAGTTTATGAAAGAACCGGAACGCTTCAGCGTTGGCAATGAGAACAAGGGTGCTGAGAACATTCAGCATTACTACTACAAAGTGCAAGCCAAAGACAAGTATATGGCACTAAAGCGGATAGCCGATATGAGTCCCAAGATATACGGCATAGTGTTTTGTAAAACTCGCCGGGAAACGCAGGAGATAGCCGATAAACTGCAGCAGGACGGTTATAACGCTGATGCCTTGCATGGGGATCTCTCTCAAGGGCAACGTGAATTGGTGATGAGTCGCTTCCGCAGTCGATTTGTACCACTTTTGATAGCTACTGATGTCGCGGCAAGAGGCCTGGATGTGGACGACCTCACTCATATCATCAATTTCCATGTTCCTCAGGATCCAGATGTCTATATTCATCGTTCTGGAAGAACTGGGCGTGCGGGCAAGAGTGGAATCTCCATCAGCATCATTCACAGCAAGGAGATTAGCGCCTTACGCGCTGCGGAGAAACGCTTGGGCTTCCCTATTGTTTGGCAAAAAGTTCCTGGCGGACGCGAGATATGCGAGAAGCAGCTTTACCACTTCATAGACACGGTGGAGCGGGTGGAGGTAAACGAAGAAGAGATGCAAAGCTTCATGGCCAATGTGTTCAAAAAGCTCAATTGGATGACTCGCGAAGACCTGATTAAGCGCTTTGTGGCAGTTGAATTCAATCGATTCCTGAATTATTATAAAGACATTCCTGATCTGGATAATCTCCAACAGATCGAAGCCAAAAAAGAGAAAAAGGACAAGAGCGGATATGTGTTCTCGACTTTCCGTCTCAACATTGGCTATGATACTGGGCTCACCAAGCGTGATTTAATGAAGTATATCAACAGTTTGCGCGTTGGCAGAGGTATCGAGATTGGCAGGATCGACATTTATGGAGATTACTGTCTGGTGGATTTGGATGAGCGCTACGAGCATGAGATGCTAAAGGCCATCGCGAATGTGCCTTATAAAGACCGTGCTGTTCAAGCAAAAGTATCACCACAAAAGGGCAAAAGCCGATTTGAGGAGAATACCGCTAAAGTAAAATCCTACAAGAGCTCAAAGTCCTATGGAGGGAAGCGGGAAGAGTCCTATCGTTCACCCCGTTCGCATAAAGATAGTGGATATAGTTCCACAAAAGAGTCTCCACGTGCTTCCAAGAAGAGAGAAAAGGATTGACACTAATTAGTTTTATCACGATTGTGTCTACCATATTAAATTAAGGAGACATTATGAAAAAGATCAGCATCCTGTTGCTTGTTATAGTAGCATTACTAGGTCTTGCTGCTTGCGGAAACAAAGCTGAAAGTACAGCAAAATCATTCTTTAATGCCCTGGAGAATCAAGATTTTGATGCCGCCAAGAAGCTCACTACAGAAGAAGGCCAGCAGTTGCTTACCTTAGTTGAAGGCTTTGCTCAGAGTGCCGGTGAAGAACAAATTGCAGACATGAAAAAGAACAAATACGAAGTAGTGGAAACAGTCATTGACGGAGACAGCGCCGTCGTCAAATACCGTCAATGGAATACCGATAAACCCGACGAAAAGGAAGATCATGATCTTCAGATGAAGAAAGTTGACGGAGCCTGGAAGGTTCACTTTGTGAAGGATGACGTTCAAAAGTAAGATATTAGGCGCCTTTTGTGGCTTGATCATATCTTTGATAATTGTGAGCTCTTCCCTTATGGGGGGAGCTCCTTCGCGTAATGATCCCTTTTCGGGAGTTTGCCCGGTGGACAGCCTTCTCTTTGAAGAGGGGGATATCCTCCTCAGACGTGGGAATTCCTTTATTTCCTCCATGATAGTTCAGGCCTTCCCGAAGGGTGGCGGAATGTCTCATTGCGGTATCCTGTTGAATGTGGATGGCAAGTGGCAGGTTTTACACAGCATTTCGGGACAGATTTCGGATGAAGAAGGCATTCGGATGGAACCGCTCATGAGCTTCATAGATCACGCCAAAGACCACGATGTAAGGCACATCAAGCCCCTGTTTAAAGTCAATCGGGACATGATGAGGCAACAGAGCCTGACCTTACTGGCAAAAAAGATCGGTTTTGATCATGAATTCAACCTCAATGACACAGACAAGATGTATTGCTCCGAACTGGTCCGAGCTGTATACTTGGCGGCGGCAGAGTCGGATCCCTTTATCTACAAAGAGATCGGCGGTAAGGCCCTTATCGACCTGGCGTCCTTCTTTTGGCCTCAGATGTGGCATTGTATGAACATGTGAGGTAACACATAGAAATCCATAGCTTTAACCAACGTCATTCCATTTGTACCCACTTAAGAAATACCTCCTTTAATAGAGCCGGTTACAGGGCACTACAGCGCAATAGTATGACAGTGTATGATGTCCTATTATCCATCTTGATAGTGTTATGCCAAGCTTGGTGTGGCAATCTACGACTTGCCACAACGACCGAAGGGAGCTTTAGAATCATGCTCCTCATTCCCTTTGTTCGATCCAGTGTTGAAGCTGATATCAAGGTGTTATCATCCTGTGCTCACCCGATGATAACCCGATGATATCAGGTTCAAGTATCGATAACCCAAGGAGGAATGAAGCTTCTGAATCATCGGCAGAAGCATCAGGGAGATTGGAGTTTGGCAGCGCAATATCAAAAAACGACATTCATGCCTTGACGAGTCACTAGTTATCCTTCTTGACATTATTCTAGTGTATAAAAATCATGTGCAAATAGCTATATTCTGGAGTATGTGATGCATAAAAACATCAAAGACTTACTTGATTTCCTGACCAAAGGAAATTCCCGTTATCCTGCCAGCAGAGAGATATCCAAGCGCTTGGATGCGGCTGGTTTTATAGAACTAAACGAAGCGCATGGCTTCACGCTGAAGAAAGGTGAAAAGTACTATATTCGCCGCATGGACACAGCGATTATTGCCTTTGTGATGGGTTCAAAGAAGCTTGCGGACAGCGGTTTTTACATGGCATCCAGTCACATTGACAGCCCTGCTTTGAAGCTAAAACCAGAGAGCCTGAAGACCGATAATGATGTATGTCGAATAGGCGTGGAAGTGTATGGCGGGCCGATAGTTCACACCTGGCTAGACAGAGAGCTTGGCATCAGCGGGCGCGTAATTGTAAAGAATAAAAAGGCTTATGAAAGCCACACTATAGATCTGAAGCAGCCCCTGGCGATCATTCCCAATGCGGCTATCCACATAAACCGTGAGATCAATAAAGGCTTTGAATACAACAAACAAACTCATCTACAGGCAGTTCTCAGCGTGAATCCACATGAGAATAATCCTTTGAAGGCATTGATGGCGAAACACCTGAAGGTAAAAGACGCCGATGTACTGGAGATGGATCTCTATCTCTATGACTACCAGGCTCCTTGCCTGATCGGCTTGGATGAAGAGATGATCGCAAGCGGCAGACTGGACAATCTGGCCATGACTCATGCGATTCTGACAGGCTTAATCGACTCTAGCAAACCTGCTCATACATCGGTGGGAGTGTTCTTTGATCATGAAGAGATCGGCAGCCAAAGTCCCCAAGGCGCTTTCTCATCCCTGCTTAGTGAGGTGTTGGAGCGGATCGCACTTAGCCAAAGCAATTCCCGGGAAGATTATTACCGCGCATTGCGCAATTCCTTCATGATCTCAGCGGATATGGCTCATGCTTACCACCCATCATACTCTGAAAAGTATGATGAGGATTACAGTCCGAAGATGAATCGGGGTCCGGTAATCAAGCGCAATGTCAATCTGCGTTATGCTTCCACTGCAGATAGCAGCCTGCGTTTCATGGACTTGTGTGCCAAGGCGAAAGTGCAGCATCAGGAGTTTCTGGTGCGTAGCGATATGCCTTGTGGCAGCACGGTCGGCCCGGTGGTCGCCGCCAATCTGGGAATATCCATTGTGGATATTGGCAATCCCATGTGGGCTATGCATTCCGTTCGCGAGACTGCTGGCGTGAAGGATCACATGGATCTCATCGCGGTTCTAAAGACATATTTTTCAGGGAACTAGGGCTTCATTATGAAATGCCCGTAACTCAGAGTAGATTAACACTAAAACATATAAATGAGGTAAAAAACATGGCAACCTTCAAACCCTTCAAAGCTGTGCGTCCGGTTCCGGAAAAAGCACAGGCAATAGCCTCTCTTCCTTACGATGTAATGGATTCCGACGAAGCGCGCGCGGAAGTGAAGAGACACCCGCTCAGTTTCATTCATGTGGAGAAACCGGAAGTGGATCTTCCCGAAGGCACCGACCTATATGATCCCAAAGTATATGCGAAAGCAAGAGAAAACCTGTATAAATACATCAGCGACGGGCATATGATTCAAGACAAAAAGCCGATGTTTTACATCTACCGTCAGACCATGGATGGCCGCTCCCAATACGGCTTGGTGGGTCTTAGTGCGGTGGACGAATATATGGATGGCACCATCAAGAAGCATGAACTCACCCGCGCCGAGAAAGAAGCGGATCGCATCAAACACGTAGATATCTGCGATGCGCATCCCTCCCCAGTGTTTTTTACTTATCCCCATCAGGACGATATCGACAGCGTGGTCACCAAAGTGAGCAGCAGCAAAAAGCCGGAATACGACTTTGTTTCAGATGACGGCATCGGTCACACCTTGTGGCTGATGGATGCTGATGATGATATCAAAGCCATCGAAAGCGCATTTTCCCGCTTGCCATATCTGTATGTGGCAGATGGTCATCACCGCACTGCCAGCGCTGCCAAGGTGGGCCTGCTGCGTCGTGAACAGAATCCGAACTATAACGGAGATGAGGAATTCAACTTTTTCATGACCGTGATCTTCCCGGATAATCACCTGAAGATCTTCGATTACAACCGTGTAGTGAAGGACCTCAATGGCAATAGCAGTGCGGAATTCTTTGGCAAAGTGAAAGAACTGTGGAATGTGGCAGAAGTACCTGCGGGCACAAATTTCCAGCCCAATCATCTGCATCAGGTTAGCATGTATATCGATGGCAAATGGTACTTTATCTCCCCCAAAGCCGGAACTTGGAACGAGCAGGATGTGGTGGAAAACCTGGATGTCTCCATTTTGCAAAAAAACCTCCTGCATCCCATTCTGGGCATCAATGATCCCCGCACCGACAAACGCATCGATTTCGTGGGCGGTATCCGCGGTTTGGGCGAACTGGTGAAGCGTGTGGACAGCGGCAGGGAGAAAGTGGCTTTTGCCATGTATCCTACCTCAATGAGCGAACTGATCGGGATAGCGGATGCCGGGCAGATTATGCCCCCCAAATCCACTTGGTTCGAGCCCAAATTGCGTAGCGGACTTTTTATCCATCTCCTGAAATAATGAAGTACTATATCGAAAGCCTTGGTTGTGCAAAGAATCTGGTGGATAGCGAACGTTTTGCCGCCATCATGAAGGCGTACGGCTTTCGCGAAGTGGCTTATGTGGAAGACGCAGATCTGATCCTGGTGAATAGCTGCGCCTTCCTCATGGCTTCGTATGGCGAGCTGGACGAGGTGCTAAGCCAGATTGATGAGATCAGGAACCACAAGAAAAGTAAGCTGGTGGTTAGCGGATGCGTGATGAACCGGGGTCTGAAGGAGTTTCAAGAGTTGTTTCCAGAAGTGAATAAATGGATTCCCCTAAAGGACTATGCCGCTTTTGAAAGATATCTTCTACGCTATGTATTACCCAAGAATATGCCAGCTAAAAAGCTTGATTTTAGCACTCGACAATCTCTGCAGGGAGGTCAGCACGTTTATCTGCGTATCGCTGATGGTTGCGAGAATTTTTGCTCCTATTGCATGATCCCTCACATCCGTGGCAAGCTGGTATCGGAACCCATTGAGGCCCTGGTGAAAGAAGCCAAAGCCCAAAGCTCCAGAGGCAGGGAATTGGTGTTGATCGCGCAGGACAGCTGTATGTATGGAACGGATATCTATGGCGAGAAAGCACTGCCCAAATTGATCGAGGCTTTACACGATATCCCCGGTTATGACTGGATTCGGATCATGTATATGCACCCCGATCACTTTGATCCGGAATGGACCGAACTGTGGAAGAAGTATCCCAAGCTCTTGCCCTATTTTGAAATTCCTATCCAACACAGTTGCGATCGCATCATCAAGCTGATGAATCGCCAAAAGGGTTATCAAGAATTGAAAGAAGTCTTTGGCCACATCAAGCAAAAACTGCCGGAGGCGGTTTTCAGAACCACTATCATGGTAAATTATCCTTCTGAAACCAAGCAGGAACGCTCTCTTATCGACAAATTTTTGCAGGAGGTGGACATTCTGCATGCGGGAGTCTTTGCATATTCTCCGGAAGTATTTGATAAACCTTATGAGGCTCCGGAAGGCTTTGACTGGGCAAGGAATCAAGAACTGGAAACAGAGTATGCCATCAAGCTGTCCAAAGCTAAAGAAGAAAAGATGCAAAGCTTTGTAGGCACGCGTCAGCAGATGCTGGTGGAAGGTTTTGACGAAGAACTAATGGTTTGGTATGGCAGATTGTGGTTCCAAGCTCCGGAAATCGACGGCATAGCCTATGTAGAAGGGCTTCCAGAAGATAGCCCGCTACTGGTGGAAGTGGAAGTAGTAGATGCCCTTACCGACGCATTGTGGTGTACTGCCACCAAAGATTGAGACAAGGATAACATAGAATGACAAAGATAGCTCTAACCGGGATCAAACCGACCGGAATACCCCATATCGGCAACTATTTAGGCGCCATCAGACCCGCAATCGAGCTTAGCAAGACCTGCGAAGCCCGGTATTTCATTGCAGATTATCATGCTTTGAACAGCACCAAAGACCCCAAAGCAATCCACGACATGACTGTGGAAATAGCCGCGGCATGGCTTGCGTGCGGATTGGATCCCGATAAAGCACTGTTCTATCGCCAGAGCGCCATCCCAGAGACCTTTGAACTATTAACCATCCTGTTGGCTTTTACTCCCAAAGGATTGATGAACCGTGCACATGCTTACAAAGCCATGGTTCAGGCTAACAACGAAGCGGGCAAGGATCCAGATGACGGGGTGAATATGGGGTTGTTTACCTATCCCGTTCTGATGGCAGCGGATATCCTGCTTTTTGATGCAGACTACGTGCCTGTGGGCAACGATCAGTTTCAACATGTGGAGATGGCGGTGGACATCGCTCAGAGCTTCAATTTCAACTATTCTACTGATGCCATCAAACTGCCCCAGGCTTTGGCTCATGAAGGTGCAAAGACCGTAGTAGGACTGGACGGACGTAAGATGAGCAAAAGCTATGGCAACATCATCCCCCTCTTTGCTTCGGAGAAACAACTGCGTAAACTGATCATGAAGATCGTAACCAATTCTCAAAGCGTGGAAGAGCCCAAAGATCCAGATAGCTGCAGCGTTTTTGCCCTCTATAAATGCGTTGCGGACGAGGCTCAGATTGAGGCCCTGAGACAGCGCTATCTGGCAGGAGGCATGGGGTGGGGACATGCCAAACAGGAGCTATTTGATCGTATGAATGAAGCCTTGAGCCCTTGCAGAAAGCGTTATGAAGAGCTGATGGCAAACCAGGACTACATCCATCAAGTGCTCAAAGAAGGCAGTGAAAAGGCTCGCCCTCTGGCAGCCGCCAAGATACGGCAATTGCGAAAGATCATAGGATTGGACTGCATCTAAGGGCATCGCCCCTTTTTTATCTCTGGGTTTGTCCATATCAACTGCTTGAGGATTTATATTGACAGCATCGGCTGGCTGCTGAAGATTTTACACAAAGAAAGAATTGCTCTCAAAATGAGGTATGGCTCATGAAAATGGAAGAATTGAACTACTATTACAACAAGTTTAAATTTGGCGAAGACATCTTCCATCAGTTGATGCAGAAACGAGTGCGGGAGATACTGCTGGTCTCCACCTTCTACGATGCTTTCATCTTTGAGCAGGATGGCAGGCTTTCGGAACAAATCTTTGGCGAATACAGAGAATTGAACCTCTCCACTGCCCCGCGCGTAACCTCGGTACCAACAGGTGAGGAAGCCCTTCAGAAGCTGAAGACACACTCCTACGACTTAGTTATCACCATGATGCGCATCGGCGAGATCGGACCCTTCGAGCTGGCTAGGCAGATCAAGGAACAGAAACCCGATCTGATGGTGCTGCTGCTTTTGAATGTGGCATCGGATTTTGTGATATGGGAAAATCATGTGGAAGAGCGCCGCTACATCGATGATGTGTTTCTCTGGAATGGCGATACCAAGCTGTTTCTGGCCATGATCAAGAGTGTGGAAGACAGCTTGAATGTAGAGTACGACACTGCTCACGGTTTGGTCCGCGTGATCCTTTTGGTGGAGGATGCGGTGCACTATTACTCGATGTTTTTGCCCTCGTTGTATTCAGTGATCATGAAACAGACCCAAAAATTGATTGAGGAAGAGGTGAGCGACATCAACAAGCATTTCCGCATGCGAGTTCGCCCCAAAGTACTTATCGCGCACAATTTTGAGGATGCATCGCGGCTTTATGAGAAGTATCAGGACTACATGCTCTGCGTGATATCGGATGTGCGCTACAAGGTTCAAGGTGAGGTGGATGCGCACGCGGGGTTCAAATTGATCCGGCAGATATTGGGGATAAACCGCGATCTGCCGATGATATTGCAATCTTCCGAGACAGAGAACCGCTCCTTGGCGCACGAGCTGGGAGTACACTACCTGAATAAAAACTCCAAGCATCTCTTCAAAGACTTGCGTGAGTACATGGTATATAATCTTGGTTTTGGCAATTTTATCTTTCGCAACCCTCAAGGCGAGATCCTCGATGAAGCGGCAAATATAGCAGAATTTGAGGACAAAATACTCAGAATACCGGTGGAATCCCTGGAGTTTCACAGTCGTTTCAATCATTTTTCAAACTGGCTGATTGCCCACGGCGAGATTCAGATCGCCAAAAAGATCCGTCCCATCAAAATAGAAGATTTCTCCTCGCGAGCCGAGCTGAGACAATTTATCTATCAGGTCTTCCGTAGCGTTCGAGTAGAGAAAAACCGTGGTAAGATTATAAATTTCGATGCGGTATCTCTCTCGGAGATGAACCAGATTATCCGGCTCACCGGAGGTTCGCTGGGTGGTAAGGGACGCGGCTTGGCATTTTTGAACGCGCTTCTGTGTACCATGGACTATGAAAACAAGTTTGATAACATTGCCATTTCGTTGCCTTCAACGGCGATTATCGGCACCAATGAGTTCGATCTCTTTGTGGAGAACAACAAGATCATGGAGCAGATCCATGCAAAAAGCGATGCCGAGATTGACGCTGTATTCATGAAGGGCGAGCTCTCCGATATCTTGGTGCAACGCTTGCAGATCTATTTGGAACACATTGATTACCCCATCGCGGTGCGTTCTTCCAGCTTGTTGGAGGATTCTCAAGCTCAGCCCTTGGCAGGAGTTTACCGTACCTTTATGCTACCAAACAATCATCCGGAGATCAGCCATCGTCTGCGGCAATTGACAGACGCCATCAAGCTGGTCTTTGCCTCGGTATTCCTCTGCGATGCACGAAACTTTTTGGACGCCATGAACTACAATGCGGAAGAGGAGAAGATGGCCGTGATCATCCAAGAAACCGTGGGCTGCTCGCAGGGAGAAAGCTATTACTATCCCCACATCTCCGGAGTGGCGCTATCCTACAACTTTTATCCCACTTCCCACATGCAACATGCGGATGGCATGGCAAGTATCGCCTTGGGATTGGGTAAGGCCGTGGTGGAGGACAAACAGAACTATCAGAACTATCGCTTTTGCCCAAAGTATCCAAAGCTGGACATCCTGCCCCCAGAAGAGATGATGCGCAATTCGCAGAAGGAGTTTTATGCGCTAGACCTCTCCAAAGTCGACTTTGACCTCACCCAGGGTGATGAGATTACTCTGGCCCATATGAAACTGAAAGAGGCGGAAAAGCATGGTTCTCTGCGCTATCTGGCCTCGGTTTGGGATTATGAAAACTACCGGCTGTCAGACAATATGTACGACAAGGGCTTGACAGTGCTTAGCTTTGCCGGTATCTTGAAATACGATTATATCCCTCTGGCAAAGATCGTGGAAGAGCTTTTGGAGATCGGAGAAATAGCCTTGGGTATTCCCGTGGAGATTGAATTTGCTGTAAATCTGGATTCTGCCAAGAGCAACGCAGACAAACCCACCTTTTACATCTTGCAGATCAGACCGCTGTCCGTAAGCGCAGAAGCTTACCATGTCGACGCCGTGAAGCTGGATAAAAGCAAACTGCTGATGTACACCGAAAACGGCATGGGCAATGGCGTAATTCAGGACTTGCGCGATGTACTATATCTGGATCCCCAGCGCTTTGACAAAACCCGCACTTTGCAGATGCAAACCGAAATTGAGTACTTCAACAACACGATGGCCCAGCAAGGCAAACACTATATCCTCATTGGTCCCGGCAGATGGGGCTCGCGGGATAGATTCCTGGGAATTCCGGTGCGCTGGCCGCAAATCAACCGGGCAAAAGTAATCTTGGAAACCGGTATGAAAGGCTTCATGGTAGAAGCCAGTCAGGGAACCCATTTCTTTCACAATTTGGTGGCTATGAATGTTGGCTATTTCAATATCCCGTTTCTTTCCCCCACAGATTTTGTGGACATGGATTGGCTGAAAGCACAAGAGGCTAAAGAGCGTGGGGAATTCTTTGTGCATGTGGAATTTGAGCATCCCCTAAAGGTTAAAATGGATGGCAAGACTGGGCTGGCAATAATTGAGAAATGATTGGCCTGCATGGCAGTTCCCGGCATGAGAAGTATGCCACATGATTGTTCATCCGGTTTGCGCTAAAACATTGCGAAAATTCGACGTTGATCCTATTTGTTCTGGGAAGAGGAACAAATATTGCTAGCTACTATGCTGGATAACCAAAAGATGTATCATAGGAGGTAATGGTGACCAGGTATCTTTTAATTGTCATTTTTATGATTGCGACAGCCCTCGTTGCGAATCCGCTTCCATCAATATTGGTTCAGCAGATTTACTTCGATGCCAATGAGGATTTGATCATGCAACTGGGTTATCTTTGTGCCAGTTTTGCCGGCGGAACCCTTACTGTAAGCGATGGTACCAATACCGCCTCCTACACGATATTGGAAGATGACTTTCAGAATTATCCCGTGGATGTAAACCTCAGCACACTGATGCCCGATTTGAATGTATGCTGTGAATCCGGATACCTTTCATTCGATAACATGAACCCTTATGACCTTGAGGAAGTGCGATGGGGATACAATGATGATTGCGATGTAACGCCGCTCACGGGCAGTCAATCAATCTATCAATACTATGATAGTCGTCATAACGGATGGGAATCCTACACGGTGAAAACATGGGCCAAGAGTGACAGCCCTGATAACGTCCAAGACTATTGCTGCAACACCCACGCGACGGTTCATGTTTACATCGAAAACAATCAGTCGGAGCCGGTGGAAGGTGCCAAAATCTTCTATATGGACGACTTGAATCTTTGCTGTCTCACCGATGCAGCCGGTAATGCCACTATTCAACTCGGAGCCAGGAACACTCTCTTGAGCGTAAAAGCGCCGGATGCTTCGGGGGATGCACTGTGTTGGGACAGATTCTTCCTAGAACCAAATCAAGTTCTGGAACTGAGTGCCACCATAGACTACAGTTCTGTGGACGATTCGGTGATACCGGAGGCCGGCGCTGCCTTGATGCTGAAACCATCGGTTCTGCGACCCGGAAACACAATGCTGGTGGAATACGGCAAAGCGCTCGAAAGCAAAGCAGACCTGAATCTCTATGACATCAAAGGCCGCTTTATCCGCACGGTGAACTACCGCGAAGCCCTTAGTTATGACACTCAGGGGCTTAGTTCCGGCATTTACTTCTTGCGTCTGATGCAAGGTACGCGTATATTGGCAACTAAGAAATTCATTCTGTTAAGATAGTTTACAGCCGGCTTGGATGACGG
>JALOBM010000128.1 GCA_023228285.1 Candidatus Cloacimonadota bacterium
ATTTTAACACTCTCAATGCCCGCCTGTTGTTGTTTTACCTACATCGGCGTCAGCCAGTTGACTATCTGGAGTTTTTAAAGGCTATGGAAGGGACTCTCTCCTTCATTCTGGGGTGACCCCAAGATTGATCATGCTCAATGTCACTAGAACCTCCTGAATCCCAATCAGGGCGAATTTCTCAAGTATTGGTTCAGCTTTGTCCCATGACTTAAGCATGACAAACAGCTGATCTTCGGTTAGGTATCCCTTGATTTCAAGCAGGCTTAGGAATAAGACCAATCCCAGGTTCAAGTTAAGAGCATGACAGTAACGAATCAGACCATCCAATCGAGGAATCACACCGGACTCCCCGCCATACTTGTAAAGATTCAGGCTCGCTTTTTGGCTTACCCAGTTTAAGGATACATTGCTTTCCTGAGGCAAACGCATCATAATCTGTCGGATCAGATCACAGAGTTTATCTTCTAGTTGTGGTTTCATTGGTTTGGAGTTTTTTCGGATTTTATAAAGATAAGGATTTCTACATCCCTTTCCAACCTCCAGAAACCACTTTGACCTATAATACAAGCCATTTTTTTGGTTATAAGGATTTGCCGGTTTACCTTGTCATCGATAATAAATTGTATTACAATGAGATTAACAGGTGGCCGTAGAATAGACGAAGGGAGCTTTCAGCCAATATCTGCATGGTCAGAAAAAATGGGTATTGATAAGGATTAACTAGTATAGCTATTTTAATCAAAATGTTTCTTTATTATTTTAAGTAAAATTCATAATTATGAAAAGGAAAATTGGAATTGTTTTAGGCATTATCGCTATTTCATCAGTAATAGTTGTGTCCGCTTTTAATGTTGAAGAAGGCAAGGATATTGGATGCACTGAAGCAATACCTATGTCAGGGAATTGGGGCTATTGTACTCTTACATATTTCGAGTTCTTTCCTAATATACTCGAGTCGGCTGACTGTACTGTTACTGATGGTTATAAAAACTGTAATGGAGTAAAATTAGTTGTGATTCCTGTTGGAAGTCCTAATTGAAGTTCCACCTTATTGATCGAGTAGTATAGTTTTACTTTACCTCCCAAGGAACGGATAAAGCATATGAAATCTATTTTTCTACTATTTGCAACCATTATTATAATTATTCAATTCAATCAAGCTTGCTTAAGGGAGGCCAGTATATCGGATGTTGCCTCATCAATAATCCCAACTAAAGATGAATCGAAATTTTTTAAACTCAATTCTGAAACTTTGCCATATTCAAAGAGTATTCAATTCAATTGTTTTGAAGGATTGCGCTTATTGTCCGTAACAAATCGCGACAGGAACTCCATCTATTTTTATAATTACGATACTCATGAACTTGATTATATCTGGAAACCTAAAGATTCATTATTTAATAACTTCTATCTAGATGGACATTCCGTTTTAAATAGAGATACAATAATTGTTTTTAGCTATGCAAGTGCTACAGTTTGTCTATCGAATAGATTGGGTAAATGTTTGAATACTTATCGTTTGGTAAGAGATATGAGTAATTTTTCACATCCGCCAACACCCGTAATTGGAACTTTTAATCCAATCTTACTAAAAGATAGTCTATTATTATGTACCGGATATATTTCTGGTGAGTATAATGATAGTGATCAGGAACAAAGACCAGTTATTATTAAGTTTGATATAAATAGCAACAGAATTGAGTACTATCTTGACTATCCTCACATTTATGACAGAAGAAACTGGGGGGGCTGTGATTTGAGAAATGTTTATGCCATTTTTTTTAAGAATTTTATTATAGCTTCATTCCCTTTAAGTAATAACCTTATCAAATTTGATTTGTTTTCCTTTTTGGGAAGCGAAATAATAGCAATGAATAATTTTAAATTTGATCCAATACACCAATCAAAAGATAAAATTATTTCGCATGATGCTTTAGGGATGCATTTTTACTCAAATTTCTCTTATGGTCCGATTCTTTATGATAAATATCGTAGTCTTTTTTACCGGATATGGTATAAGCCTGCTACAAATCCTAGGGACCATGAGCCTGCATCTTGGATAAGGAAATGGGGTATTGAAATATTTAATGAGAATTTTGAAATATGTGGAAATCAGCAAATGGATGACTCATTGTTCACAATAAAAAGCATGTTTGTTACTGAAGAAGGTATTAATTACCAGAAATTTATTAATGATGATGAAATCATGTTTTCAATTCTTAAACCAGAAAAAATCAGCAATTAGATCATTTCTGATTTGCATCCTTTTTTTATCGGCATTTTTTTGTCAGAAGAATGAAAGAAATGAAATTAAACAATTCTTAAAAGATTTCCCTAATAAAGAGGGATACAGTTATTACTTAATTGTCCCTTTTCTTGGATGTCAAGGTTGTTATAGTAACGCTGAAATGTTTATTATTACCAATATTTCAAAACTTAAAAAATTTCAGTTTTATATAACTGGAGCTGGTTCAGAAAAGATGATGCAAATCCGGTATGGGCCGGAAGTAATGAAACTAAATAATATAATATTTATCCCACAATCAATTTCCAACAGTATGCCAATAAAAAGTTTGGAATATCCTACTTTAATAGAATTTAGAGAGGATCAATTACAAATAACTCTACCGGATTTGGATTCACTAAAAGCAAAATTAGGGATATAAAATGAAAAAGTCGCTTAACACCTTCGTTTTGATAGTATTTGTTTTTCAATGTTGTATTTGTCAACAAAAAATTGAAACTTATAAGATTCCATCAATTCTTGCAGGAAAGAAACAAGCAGCTCTAATTGTTGATTACTCATCAAACATTGAGCTTATTCCACTTGAAACCAGGAATGACTGTTTGGTTGATTATGTTTTGCAGGTATTATCAGATTCTGTTCATATTTATGTTTGGGATAGGTCAAACAAAGTATTCATTTTCAACCAGAAAGGGAAATTTATAGGTAAAATTGTTCCAAAGGGCAAAGGGCCGGGTGAATACCGGATTATATCTCAACGTATTATGCTGTTTAGTGAACAAGGGATAATCTGTATATATGATGCTTCTCTCAGAAAATTGTTAATGTTTAATAATGAGGGGGAATTTTTAAAAGAGGTTAAATTGGATTTTCCTGTTCAAGCTTTAGAGAGACTTGGCAATAATACTATTGTTTGTCTGACTGATGCTTTGTATACTAAAACTTCCTTACATGAATTGAATTATTTTGATATTTCGAGAATGTGTTTTGTCAAAAAGTTAGCACTACAGGCTCAGACTCAATTCCCTCGTGCTCCCATGTATAGGAATCCTGGGTTTTCTATTGCTGGAAATGAATTAATATTAAGATTACCTTTTTGTGATACGATTTTTCGAATTGATCAAGAATCGTGCCAACCTGCTTTTATTTTAAAACTCGGTCCTAAAGGTATGACTCGGGACCTTTATACCAATTTAAGTAGATTGGAGGCTCAGAGATCTGACTTTATCGATGCATCACTTCCCTTTATCACAAGACAATATATTTTTCTTGAATTACTCAACTTTGGCAGAAATGAATTCGCTATCTTAAATAAAAATACGAATAAATGGATAGTTTCAGAAATGCCTGAGAATATCTTCGGAGGTTTATTTTGGGATAGTAAAAAGAAACTAGTGATGACGATGAATAATTGCCAAAATGAAGTTTACTATTCTGTCATTGAAGCGCAAGATTTCCTAGAGGATTTCTCGAAGATCTACCCTAAACTCTGTAGTCAAATAAAAGTTGACGACAATCCAATTATACTTCAAGCGAGCCTGAATTAGTTGATCCTTATAAACATTTAACGGCTGATTGTTAATAACTTATAGGTAATTTTAAATTAAAAATTGCTCCAAAATGCTTAATTTCAGGCAAAACCCTGAAAAAATGTTAAACTGATCTTCTACAGTTTGGGAAGGGCTTGAAATTATAAAATTCTGATTAACAGCGCAATAGCCAGGAGAGATTGGTATGAATTCCCAAAATGTAGTGGAATAAACAATTTTGATAAATTTATTAACAACTTGAACAATAAATGATTAATGATTTATATTAGTAGTGTCCTAATAGATTTCATTATGTTTGTTCGCATCAAAAAATCGGGGGCCAATTCCTACTTGCAAATTGTGCAGAGTTATCGGGAAGGTCCTAAGGTCAAGCAACGCGTAATCGGCACCCTGGGCCGGTTGGAAGAAGTGGCCGGCAGCCGCGATATTGATTCGTTGATCAACAAACTCGCTCCTTATTCAAAAGAGGCGGTGATGGTATTGACCGGGCAAAGCCAGGTTGATGCGCATAGCGTATCGATTGGTCCGGCGTTGCTGT
>JALOBM010000129.1 GCA_023228285.1 Candidatus Cloacimonadota bacterium
AGACGAATGAACTTGCTGATCCTAGTAATACGACGGGCGTCGGAATCAACGAGATCATTGTTGAAGGTGATCGAAACGTAAAATTCTTCTATGAAAAGTCACGAATCTAACTTCAAGACGACTTATACGATCCGCAGTCCCTACGAACTATGTCTTCTGGATCTATTTGAACCCAATAAAATTCATAACAAACGGTATCGTCTTCTAGTATCTCGAAATAATGATATTCTTCGGGTTTGATTATAGTCGATTGATTTGCAGTCAGTATTGTTCGATCTGTTAGATTGTAGTCCAATTTTTCGACAACTACCGCAATACTGCCTCGCTCTACATAAAACTGCGATATTTTAGATTTATGCTTATGTGTTGAGCTTTTACCACCAGCTTTGCCGACAATGCGTGCTATTTCGACATTGTTTTTGGCAAAGATTGTGCTTGTGGTTCCCCAGATTTTTGATGATATTGTACCAGGCTCACCCATAATTAACCTTTCGATTCGTATCATATATTTGATTGTGTGTAGCCCCACATACATCTAACCAAACATATGATATGGACGAAAATAAAAGAAATAAACAGAATAGTGATTTTAGGAAAAACTGGCAAACGAAACGGCTACTCGGAATTAAATACTTGGGTGGATTGTGTTGCGAATGCGGAAATGATAATGAAATAGTCCTACAATTTGATCATATAGCGACAACCAATATTACTTGCGGCACACCAAAATTATCAATTACTGAATTATACAGCGAACTGGACAAGTGCGAACTTGTGTGTGCGAATTGTCATAAAATTCGCACAAAGTCAAGAGAGCAACACCGCAATAAAAACGCATATCGAACTCTCTGGCATACTATCGATAGTTATAAACGCCATTCGCGTAAAAGAGTGCCTAAAGTATCGAATTTGATCAAAACACACCAGTTTCGTGACGGTATATGTAAAAAAGGTCATTTAAATCCACCAATCGACAAACATGGCAGATGTTTACTATGTTGTAATGAATGGACTAGAAATTACTACAAAACTGGAACAAAGCGTTACGAATTAAAGAAAAATCGTAAAAACAAATCACGACAGGCAATGAGGCTTAGGGCTATTGAATATCTTGGTGGTAAATGTTGTGATTGTGGTATTGATGATAAGCGAGTTTTTGAATTTGATCATATCATTCCGGGCCCTCTAATTCCAAGATGTATGGACTTTAGCTGGGAACGTTTAAAGATAGAATTAGACAAATGTGAACTTGTGTGTGCGAACTGCCATTGTATTAGGACTCGACTGCGAAATAAGTAGATAATGTTAGATGATAACGATATAGAAAGACGAACAACCGGTGGAATCATTACCGATCAAATCGTGCGATGAACCTGCATTAGATGGTAAGGTTATACCATTTTGGTTAATTGTTTTTGATCAAGATCCAGAAAAATCATATATCTATACTACTAAAGAGAAAGTGCTAGCGTCTATAGAAGGTGCAATTCGCGGCACTTACGGTGATGAATCTAACCTAATAATCCCGTCTGTTTTGGGTCAAATAGATCGCACATGGGGACAATCATTTATCAGTTTAAAATGTCCGCCTTCATTAGAATTATTCATACACAGGCTTGAAATCGATAAGCACAATCCTATATGTAAGTTATTGCTAGAGTGTTACGACGCACTACCATACGATTCATTACGTGCGAAAATATTAAAGATATTTGTCGACCCAATTAATTGATCATACAGATATCTCTTTATTTATCTCGCTTTTCATATTTCGCAAAACAGTGGCAAGAAGTGATGCCTGATCGTATATATGACCATGATCGTATATGAATGGAGTGGATGGATTTTCTGGATCTACAACTATAGCAAAAGCAACTGGTACTTTTGCTTCTTCACAGACTGTGCGGAATCCAGTCATAAAAAAGTTAAATCGCTGTTCAAACTCTACCCGTGCATCCTTTTGTTGTGGTTGCTCGGTTGCGGATTCTTGAGGTTTTTGAATATTGTTTTTTTCTGCTTTTGCCATGAGTGTTATCAAGTATTAGAGTGTTATTACAAGGAAAATGACCAAATGCCTCAAATACTAGAGACTCCTGTGGAAATACTACGTACATGGAAATGGTGCCAAGAAGCTTATGCAACACACGGTGTAAAATTAGCATTCCCAAAAGACACAAATCCTAAAAAGACGTACCAATGGAGATACGCAACTAAGTTAGCAAATAAAATAGACGAATGGGAGTTAGATAAACAAACAGCAAAAGCTTTTATTAATATTGCTGTTGGATATATAAAAGAAAGAAATCTTCTACATAAAGGCATGTCTGTATTTTTTCAAGATAATATGATTGATATATGTTATGATCGGATGCAAAAACATACTTCTTGCATTGACGACAGAATAAATAGATTTAGTGCAACTCACAAATTCATCAAGACAAAATGCAGAAACAGAACACCAGTCAGTGTTCTACTAGGACGCGAATCATTTGATAAGATGCGTAATATTGTCAGATGGTACAAAAGTAATGATATTACCGCATCGTACTTATCAATGTCAATCGTATGTACAGAGGCTTTATCTAAGCTCGCTGTGATTGTACCAGATGAACGTAATTTATTGCCATCAGATGCAGAATTATACTGTCAGGCAATTGATCTATTAAAAAATGACGATTTCGAATCGCAAGCAAAAACAATTTTAGGAAATGATTGGAGAATGCTGTGCCGACGATGACAAAACCCGCACCAACTACAACCAAGAATCCAGTTTCAAAAAATGGCCGCAAACAAAATAAAGATAATTCGCCATTTAAACTCGACCCAGCATTTATAGCCAAATTCGCTGGAAAGAAGCCGAAATTTGGTTATAATGGTCTTGGTGAATTTGTCTTCTACAGGACATATTCTCGCCTCAAAGAAGATGGCACCAAAGAGACGTTCGCCGACACATTACAACGTGTCGTCGAGGGGTGCTATGAAATTCAAAGGCAATGGTGCAGCACCGGAAAAAAAGACAGTGTTGAAAAGGACGACAACACTGAAAAGAACGATAATATCGCTTTTGGCGGTATGGCGCTACCATGGGGGCGTGCTAAAGCACAAAGGTCTGCCCAAGAGATGTTCCAGAGAATGTGGGATTTCAAATTCCTTCCTCCTGGTCGTGGTCTGTGGGTGATGGGTACCCCGCACATGTGGAAACTCGGATCAGCAAGCTTGAATAACTGCGGTTTTTGTAGTACTAGAAATATTGCTGAAGATCCGGCATGGCCATTCTGTTTTGTTATGGACATGTCAATGCTTGGTGTTGGTGTCGGATTTGATACATGTGGCGCGAATAAAATAAGCGTTATTAAACCGAACGACACGGAAACCATTTGGGTTATTGACGATTCACGTGAAGGTTGGGTTGACTCATTAAGAGCGTTGATTGAGTCATTTACAAACAGACCAGAATTGGGGACTGTGAAGTTTGATTATTCATTGATCCGTCGAGCTGGTGCTGAAATTAAGGGATTTGGCGGAAAGGCTAGCGGGCCAGACGTACTTAAAGACTTACATAAGATGGTGTCGAAACATTTCCATAACATTTTAAGACGTAAGAATCCGATTATTACGTCTGTCGATATTGTTGATCTTATGAACTTTATCGGCAGGTGTGTAGTTGCCGGAAATGTTCGAAGGTCTAGTGAAATCGCACTTGGTGATCCAGCTGACTGGGATTATATGCAGATGAAGGATAAGACGTTGTTTGGCGAACAACTAATATCGCATAGATGGGCTTCAAATAATTCAATCTTCGCTAAAGTTGGTATGGATTATCGTGGTGTTGCTAGCCAGATTTCAGAAAATGGTGAACCAGGATGCTTATGGCTTGATAATGTGCAGAATTTTTGCCGCACTATCGATGGTCGCAAGGAAGGAATCGATAAGAGAGCAATCGGTACTAATCCGTGTGGCGAGCAATCATTAGAAGACGGTGAACTGTGTTGCTTGTGTGAGACATTTCCAGCACATCACGACGATGCAGCGGACTATCACAGGACGCTAAAATTCGCTTATCTATATGCCAAGACGGTCACATTGTTGCCAACGCATTGCAAAAAAACTAATGCGGTCTTGTTGAGAAATAGACGTATAGGGTTATCTCAGAGCGGCATTATTCAGGCTTTTGCCAAATTTGGTCGACGCCAAGTATTATCAGAGTTTTGTAATAAGGGGTATGATGTTGTACGCCATTGGGATGACATTTATTCTGAATGGCTGTGCGTCAGTA
>JALOBM010000130.1 GCA_023228285.1 Candidatus Cloacimonadota bacterium
GGGCAATGCCCCCTTAATGCGGAGCTCACGCCCAACAGCCCTGCAGGTTTCCATAAAGTTTGGAATACCACGGCTGCCGGCAGTTACCGCGATGCTTTTACCAATGAGATTAGGCAGAGGAAGTTTAGCAATTTCGTTATGTACGCACGTATCGATATCATCTACATGGTCGTTGAAAAATTTTTGCTCAACTTTTATCATTCTTGGGAAGCCATTGAAGTTTGTTTTTATTAAATTATATGCGATTGGCATGTTAAAGAGCATAAATGATCAGATTCCTTTCTTTCTATCCTTATCCCACATATCTTAAAGCAGACGGGCACGTCCAGCTAGTTTCTCTTGAAAAAGATTGGCGGCCGGGACTATTTGTCCAAGCTGCACAAGCGCATTTATCGTGTGCTGAAGGTGTTTCTCTGAATAAAGTTCTGCTTCGGCAGAGTCCCTGGCTTCTATCAATTCGAAAAGCTTCACGTGATCTTGATAGGCTGCGACGCGCCCCCCTTCAGCCTCGGGAGAGGTATTTATTCTCATTAAAAACATGCCCTGTTCTATGGTCGCATAGACGCCTTCATAAATTCGCGACAGGTACGCGTTATCTGCAGATTCCACGATTATGGTATGAAAGGCCGTGTTCCAATATGCCCCCTTTTCTGCTGCTTCTTCAGTCGTTTGTTCAGCAAGTTCTTTCATATGCTCCAGGCACTCACACATTTTTGAGAGATCTTTTTCGTTACGTCGGGATGCCGCTATTCCGGTTGCTACAGGTTCTATTATTTGCCTGACTTCCATTGCCCGCGAGAGGATGTCCGCTGGCCAACCGTGGACTTTCTGAAGCATCATTTTAGCTTCGTTTTCCTCTATAGGAGAAAGATAAATTCCTTGCCTGTCTCTGATGTCAAGTACTCCCATTGCCTCAAGCGCGATAAGTCCCTCACGGAGCACCGGACGGGTCTCTCCTACCGCATCAACCAATTGCCTCTCGGGCAGAAGTTTGTCATTAAGGACGATTTCACCGCTGTGTATTTTTTGAAGCAGTTTCTCTATCACCAGTTTTCTTTTGCTGTTCATAACACAAATCACTCCCGCACTTTCTGCTTTTGTTGTTATGTTTGCCAGTTCAAATGAGGTATTTCAATAATACTTTAGCATAATTTAATATTTTAATATTAAAACTGATATTAGAAATATTGATTTATGTGAGCCGGCAATAGCTTTTTGTTTTATTCGCATAGACCTTTCAGCCCAAAATTTTTGATAAAGATTATGTTAATTATTTTAAAACTCCATTAGTGAAAACTAGTTATTTCTGCTCACGAACAATGTTGTTTAATTTTATCAACCCCATTGGGATTCACCTTGGGCTACCAAGGGATACCTTGCATTTCTTTAATATCGGTATTATAATGCCTCTAAACAAAAAAATCTAGTATTCCATGGTAGACCAGTAAATAATTCTCTGGAGGTTTTGAATTTGAAGTATCGGTTCAATGTTTTGATCATAGGGGGCGGCGTAGTAGGCAACGCTATCGCACGTGAACTTTCACGCTTCAGGATGACAGTTGCATTGCTGGAAAAAGAATCTGATGTGGGTATGGAAACAAGCTGTAGGAACAGCGGTGTTCTCCACTCGGGCATAAACTACGAAGCAGGAACATTAAGAGCAAAACTGTCGGTACGTGGCAATGCGATGATGGACAAGCTTTGCTCTGAACTTAAGGTGAAGATAAAGAGAATAGGTAAATTAACTACGGCTATTGACGAAAATGACTTGCCCGGACTAAAGCGCCTTATGGAGCAAGGAACAGCTAACAGTGTGCCTGACCTCGTAATACTTAATAACCATGAGATGCAGAAGATCCAACCTGGGATTGAGGGAATTGCGGCTATTTGGAGTCCGACCAGCGCGATAATTTCGCCGTACGGACTAACGATAGCTCTTGCAGAAAATGCTCACACAAACGGAGTGGAATATTTCCTTAAGAGTGAGGTTTTGACAGTTAAAAAAAATGAATCCGGAAAATTTACCGTAACAACTAGTAATGGAGAGGTTTTTTCTGCCGATATATTAATAAACGCTGCCGGCCTTTCAAGCTGTCGAATAAGTGGCCTTGCAGGAGTAAATGAGAGCAACAATGGCGAGAGTCTCAAGATATGGCCATGCCGCGGGGAATATTTTGTGTTGGACAATCGTCTTGATGGAACATTGAAAACTCTGGTATACCCTGTTCCTGGGGCAAAAGACGCTGGGCTTGGCATACATCTTACTCCAACAGTGGACGGCAACATCCTTATTGGTCCAAGTGCGGAATATATCCCGGAAGAAACGCCCGAGGACTATAGAGTTACGGCGCCGGTTCTTGAAGATCTTAGAAGAGAAGCACATAAACTTCTGCCGGATATAAAAATGAGTGATTTTATCCGTAACTTTGCTGGCAATCGTCCGAAGCTTACTCCTCCTGCCGAGGGAGGAAATGCTGATTTTGTCATCGAAGAGACAAAGAGCTTAAGCGGTTTTATTAACCTGATTGGCATAGAGAGTCCGGGGCTGACTAGCGCCCCGGCAATTGCGGAAAAAGTTCGTGACATTGTTTCAAAGCATATCTCTCTCGAGGAAAAGGAAAAATTTCTTGCTGAGCGCTCAGGCTTTGCGGGACATTTTAGTGATTTGCCCAAAGAAGAACAGGAGCGTCTTATTAAGTTGGAACCTGAATACGGAGAGATAATCTGTCGATGTGAAAAAATCACCAAAAAAGAAGTACGCGATGCGATAGAGAATTCGTTGGGAGCCAGGACTCTCGCCAGTATCAAATACCGTGCAAGAAATGGCATGGGGCGTTGTCAGGGTGGCTTCTGCATGCCGAGGATCGTGAGGATACTGCGGGATGAGTATGGATTTACGCCGGAAGATTATGTTTTAAGAGAGGCCGGCTCCAATCTCTTTACCGGAAATGTAATGAAAGGAAAAGATTAATAATGATACGCGAAAAGCATGATCTGGTAATAATTGGCGGGGGCCCCGCCGGACTTGCTGCCGCTGCAGCGGCAAAAGAGGCCGGCTGCAACGATATCCTCTTGATAGAAAGAGACAGGATATTAGGGGGCATATTAAATCAATGTATCCATGACGGTTTCGGTGTGCACGCGTTCAATGAAGCCCTTTCAGGTCCTGAGTATGCCGACCGTTTCATACAAAAAATTAGGGAACTCAGTATCCCGGTGATGGATAAGACGATAGTGCTGGATCTTTCAAAGGATAAAGTACTCCGCGTCAGCCGAATGGGCGAAATAAAGGAAATAAAGGCAAAAGCCGTTGTTTTGGCGATGGGCTGCCGGGAACGTACGCGTGGGGCACTGGCAATTCCAGGACACAGACCTGCAGGCGTATACACAGCAGGTACAGTCCAGAACCTGGTGAACCTTGAAAACATCATGCCGGGAAAACACGTAGTGATTCTGGGTTCAGGTGATATTGGGCTTATCATGGCTCGCCGCCTTACATTGGAAGGTGCCAAGGTGGAAGCTGTCTTTGAAGTTCTCCCATATTCCAGTGGTTTGCAGAGAAATATACAACAGTGTCTGGAAGATTACGGTATCCCGCTTCATCTCTCAACTACAGTAATAGACATTTACGGCCCCAAAGGCCGCTTGGAAGGTGTAACTGTTGCGAAGGTCGACGAGAAGCGAAGGCCCGTGAAAGGAACAGAACGTTTTGTTTCATGCGATACATTGCTTCTTTCCGTTGGTCTTATTCCGGAAAACGAACTCACACGGGAAGCTGGGATTGTGATGTGTGACGTAACACAGGGTGCAGATGTTGATGATAGGTGCATGACGAAACTTCCAGGAGTATTTGCCTGCGGAAATGTTCTCCACGTTCACGATCTGGTGGATTTTGTATCCATGGAGGCGGAACGTGCGGGAAAGAGCGCAGCTCTTTACGTTGCAGGGAAACTTGCCATCTCTGGCAAAGAAATTCCAGTTAGACCAGGGAAAGATGTCCGTTATGTGGTTCCTCAAAGGATAAAACAGGGTGATGAGGTGTCGTTGGCCTTTAGGGTAACCTCTCCCATGCGCGACAGGATCATAGAGGTGTGCGACGGCGGTAGCGTGCTAATGTCAAGAAAAGAGGCGCGCATGCATCCTGCAGAGATGGTATGGGTGGATATGGGCAAACTTGATATTGGAAAGATAGATTCGCTGGAGGTACGCGTAAGATGACAGAAAAAGAATTTATCTGTGTTGTATGTCCAAATGGATGCCCGATAAAGG
>JALOBM010000131.1 GCA_023228285.1 Candidatus Cloacimonadota bacterium
TCCATCACCAGATGTGCTAAAGTTGACTTTCCGCTGAAATCACTACCTTCAAAAACGATATACGTGCCTTGGTGCATTCAATCTCTCCGTTTTGGTTTTTGTCCTATTTTCTTTAATACGTATTTAAGTTTTACTATGGATGCAAAACCTTTTGTGAAATGGGCCGGTGGGAAGAAATACTTATTATCTGAGCTACATACTATCATAGATAGTATAGAAAATTTAGATGTTGTTGGTTATTGCGAGCCAATGGTTGGAGGTGGCGCTCTTTACTGGTCGATCTATGACAAATTCTCTAAGCGAGTCATATCTGATATAAACCCAGAATTAATTAATCTCTATAACGTGATAAAGGATAGTCCAAAGAGATTAATCGCTGAATTGCATAAGCCATATTACAAATATATTCATAAGTCTGATCCTCAATCATTAGAAACATACCAGACGATAAGAGCATCAAATCCAGTTATGTCAGTTGAAAAAGCTGCTAGGATTATGTTCTTATTGCGAACGTGTTTTAATGGTCTTATGCGTGTTAATAAACAAGGTAGGTTCAACGTTCCACCAGGAAGTTATAAAAATCCGGAGATCTGCAATGAAGAATTGATTATGTGCGACTCTACAGCATTGCAAGGGACTAAAATTGTGTGTTGTAGTGCGATTACTACAATCCAATCGCTATTATCGGATAAATATTTAGTATTTCTCGATCCGCCATATTATGGCGATAAGAAATTCACAGATTATAGTGGTGAGTTTTCTGCCGGCGATCAGACTTCACTTATTCAGTGCATTTTAAGAAGTGGTCAACCATTCATTTATACTAATAGAGCACATCCGTTTATTGTCAGTCAATTTGATAATACTGGGACATGTATTAAAGTTGTGCCATTGAGGCACAGTGTACAACCGAAGTACACTACTGGAATTACAGAACAAGAACTTATTGCTTGGAGAATCTAATGGGGAGATCTGCATCAAAGCCATTACCAGAAGAATATATTGACAAAATACATACAGGGAAGTTAACACCAAAGTTCCTGTTTTCATACGCAAATGTTAATAATCAGGTTGGTGATGCAGTCATAAGATTGGCAAAAAATGAACCTAATTTTGCTGTATCGACATTTGACTTATATGATTTCATAATTTCAAATAAACTACAGGGTCCTGGATGTAAGGAGTACGATTTAACATTGGTTGCGCCAGTTGTGAAGATGAGACATGCAGGCAAAATCAAAAAGGGTGAAGATTTAAATGAAGCAGATAAGTTAGATGAAATTGCTAGAGTATGTAGGAGCGGCCCACAGAATAGTAATTATAATGGCTCTACACATGAATCAGTTGTTAGATCAATTTTAGCGTGGGCAGATATGAAAGTATTGCCTAAGCAGTACACATATGGAGCGATTTTCTATGACCCTGCGAAATTGAAACTGACTGGGTGGGATGCAATAGCTATATCGGAGAGACGTCGCATTATATTGTTTGTTGAGGCAAAATCACAAGCTGGTAGCGGATCTGCAGATGAAAAATTTGTCAATGCTATATTGAATGCAAAGAGTGCTGATTATAAGGTGTCTCAGTTTTTAGCCACTTCATCTTGGGCTGATGGTTTTTAATATCACTGGAGAATTTAATGAATCGTAGAGGATTTATAGGATCGATTATTGCTTTAGCCGGGTCCTCTATCATCCCATTGTCGCCAGAGGTGTGCGCTAGCGTCAAGCAAAATGACTACGAATTGTTTTTCGATGCTAATCGTTGTAAAAATGAACACAGAAAATTGACAGCTGTATGGTCTAAAGAGCTAGAAGATGATATTAGAAACTGGAATGGTTGCTAAATATCGACTTTTATTTTGGGTCGTGGGTTTTTTGCGACTGCTATCACTTTACCATCTCGCCATTCTGTTTCAAGAAAAACAGATTTACCCCTAGCTTTTTTCAATTTGTCTATCAATACTTGCGATTTACTGGCGCAACTATATAGTGCTTTAAGATATTGTTGATGTTTTTTAGTTGGCTTTTTACCAATAGCCACCTTTACCTTGCTAACCAATATCCACAGGTCTTTTTGTAGTTGTGTTGTTTTACATATAGCGTCACCACTGGTGACATAGTACATCTCTGGGTTCAGCGTCGGTACGTCAGTCAATCCGAATTCAGCCGGATCTATATGATTAAGATGATCATATAGGCGTATTTCAAAAACAGTGCAAGATTTATCATAATCGCCGCCAATTGGCACTGGTTCGATATACATAGTGTGTTCCAGGGGTGTGTGATAGTACTATCTACTATCTGGAGGCAAGTGATTAATTATTGCCTTGCCTATATGATTTATTACGACCACCACCGCTGCCGCTAGTCTTTTTTCGGCTGACTGGTGCTTCTATATTTCCGAACATAGCCTCGATATTACCACCGGTGGCGTCGGCTAATTCTAATGCTTTTCCCAAGCTTGGAACTCTGCCACCCTTTTTACTAGTTGCATGTTTATATCTGCTGACAGTAGATGGGTGTACGCCAATCTCGTCCGCTACTTGCTCTTGTGTTTTACCTGCTCTTTCTAATGCCGATACTACTTCTGGCGTGCTTTTGTATTTCGATCTTGATGTTTGTTCTATTTCTTTATGACCATATCGTTTCGGTGGTGCGTCTTCATCGGCTTCTGTTATCGTTCCCTCTATCTTGTTCCAACAACCAAGCAATTTGTTTGTGTAAATCTCAAACATTTTTGGCGATTTTGTGAAGTCCGTTTCTTGAACAGTCACCTCTGCTGTTGGTACAAGCATCGCCTTCTTTTGAGTAATGCTGTATAGTACGTATTCGCCTTGTGGAATTCCGATATTTTGCGACACCATACGATTGATATTGAGTATTACACCTTCAGAAAGATATTGTGAAAATTGTCTCTTGTCGTCAAATCGCCGCGATGATGTAGCGATCCGCATCATCTCTTCTAGCGTCAGCTGTGTATTACTATCATTGAATTTAATCGTATTTGCTATCGGCTCAAGTGCGATGTTTAATTTTTCACTTATAGTTGATGATCGCATAATCTTTCCCTCTGGCATGTGGCCCCAAGATAATTCTTTGGGTAGCGTTGATGTCTTTTTGATACTGTGAATTCCTGGAAGACCTGGTTCGTTGGCGTCACACATATCATTCAAATCGCGTTTTGACGGATGATATTCAGGCTTCCATACCTTTTTCTTCTTTTTATCATTTCGTTTTTTCGTTAGATATAATGGCACCATACGAACACTCCCAATTAATTTTGCTTATATCAACACGACAAATATATACATGTGGTATTGCAATTCCTCACGATTTCTTTCGGAGATGATGATGAGCAGGAATATAGATCTGATTGTGAAAATCCCAAATTTCATCACCAAATCAGAGGTGCAGGTTCTTATAGATGGCGTGCTATCAAGGACAATAAATACAACAGCAGAAGACAAACAGATAACTATTACAGATTTATTGATCGATGACAATACTACAATCACGGTAGAGCTACGTGCGATAGACAGTTCTGGTGTTATGTCTTTACCATTGGTGTATGAGTTTTCTTTTGTTAGTGGCATACCAATTATACCACATCTGCTATCGGAAATACTAAGTGTAAAGGCGCAATCTTAATGCAATTAAGCCTCTTGACTGAAGGATTTGAAAAATATACTGCCTCCGTTGGTATAGTCAGATGCCGCGATAAATGGCTACTTGGATTATCTAAATCTGAAGACGATCGAGCTGGTCATTGGTGTTTTCCTGGGGGTGGGATAAAATCTGGAGAAACACCTGAGGAAGCGGCAGTCAGAGAAACAAGAGAAGAGACTGGCGTGAAATGCCGTGCAGTTTCTGGACCAATAAAGGACAAGAGGAAAGGTTTTGTAGCTTTCGTTGCGTGTAGCACTAATTCTGCAAACTTCGATAAGCTTAAACCCAATCACGAGTTTGCGTCTCTCGGTTTCTTCACCATAAAAGAGATGAAAGCACTGAAATTATATAATAATGTGCTCGATCTTATAGAGAAAGCCAAGAGAAAATATTAATATGTAATCTTCTATGTCTTCACCGCAATTGTATGCAGTCGGACTAAATAACCGATATCTTCGTCTGGTTTTTGGCTGCCTTCACACAGAAGTACTAGCCCGCCACCAAATGCGTCAACGCACCAATCTGCTTTTCGCATTGATTCTATATCTGGATATTTGATTATCTTC